>JBJEQC010000232.1:0-9558 GCA_051881555.1 Acutalibacteraceae bacterium | reverse complement strand
AGCTGGCGCATAGCGCCTGAGGGAGTAAAAAAACTCGTTAAATTCCGATTTGTCTCTGACAAAAACCGTCCCGTTGTTAATTACAACCGGAGTTAACCGTCGGTTACTTGATTTCAGAAACAATTAATAATAGGTTAATTATATTATTCTTTATCCTTTATTACCAGATATCCCTCGTGCACGCATGCGATAGTTGCAATAACACATGTTAAAATAACAGGGTACATAACGCTGAATGCAGGAATGAAAAACGGAATCAAAAACAGCAGAAGTCCCGTGATTTTGTTGAAAAGGGTGTGCATTGCAACTGCTTTTCCGTGGCGAATAAATCCTATAACAATATTTACAACTCTGACGGCAAAAATGATTCCGACCCAACCCCAAACCCAAGACGGCAGGGATAAACACGGAATTATCTTAATGAAGCAGACAGCCAAAAACAGAAAATCCGCTGCGCTGTCAAGCTTTTCGCCCGTTTTGCTCTCGGTGTTCGTGCGGCGGGCGATGAATCCGTCCGCCATGTCTGACAGCCCGCATAATGAATAAAGAATATAAAATGCCGCCGAAAAAGGCTTTGTAAAAATAAGAGGAACGGAAAGAACTAATCTGGCGGCAGTAATTATATTTGCAATTTGTTTAATGATAACCACATCCGATACAGAATGACTTGAAGCAAACGATTATCAAATCCTAAATGCAATCGTAAACCGATTGATATTGACAGCCCTGTTGAAGCTGTAATTCTGCTATTAAAGCTGATACCATTGCTATAGCAGATTCCAATGGTATCGCTGAGGGGGGGAGTTCCTGATGGTGTTGATGGTGCTATTGCTATCGCAATAAATAAATTTATTTATTTCCTAATATGAGAATAGCACATAATCGGAGCGTTGTCAACAGAAAAAGGATAAAACTGCGGATTTTTTTGCGCTTTTTTCGAGAATCAAAGCGATATTTACTAAAAAACTTGTCTTTTTTATTTTTCAAAGAAGCGTAATTATCCGGGTTGGTATAAAAACAGCCGAATCCGCGCAAATTGCACGAACTCGGCTGAAATATGTTTTGATTATTATATTACTGTTTCTGCGAAAATAACACATATTAGAATCAAAAGTTACGGCTTTTGGTTCGTATCAATGTAATATCAGAACATCATCATTCTTCCGTAGGCATATCCGCCTGGACTTACTTGATCTGTTCCGAGTAATTCTGAGATGGCAATATCTTCATAATAAGACTCTTTTACATCATCTTCAAGACTTCTGATATATTCTTCAACTTCTTCTTCGGGAAACGGTTTAAGAGATTCTCTTAATTTTTCGAAAGCTATTTTTCTGTATTCCTCAAAATCCATTTTTGAACCCTCTTAATTATTTTTTCTTTTTGAGCCGTTCGCACAGGTCACGGTCGGGGGTTACCCACATTGTATTATAGGTGTGATAAATGACCTTTCCGGGGCGTGCGCCGCTCGGCTTTTTCAGCGAACGCACTTCGGTATAATCAACTGCAACCTGTGAGGATTCACGCCCTCCGCTGTGATAGGCGGCAAGAACGGCGGCCTGACGGCAGGTTCGCTCGGGGATAATATCGCCGTTGCCGATAACCACGACATGAGAGCCGGGCATCTTCTGAACATGGAACCAAGAATCGTCCTTTGCGGCGGTTTTGAATGTCAGAATATCGTTCTGAATGTTGTTTCTGCCGACAAGTATCGTGTAGCCGTCATCGGAGACATACTCCATCGGCGGCAGAGGCTTCTGCTTTTTAGCCTTATCGGTTTTTGCTCTTTTGAGATAGCCCTGTTCGTATAGCTCGTTTCGGATTTCGGCAAGCTCCGTGTATCCGTCGGCTCGGTTGACCGAATCAATAACCGTTTCAAGATAAGCAAGTTCCTGCTCGCTCTGTTCAATCAGCTCGCCGAGCATCTGCTCCGCTGTTTTTGCTTTTCGGTATTCCTTGAAATATTTCTGAGCGTTTGCCGAGGGCGAAAGCGCAGGGTCGGCGGCAATTCGGACTGTTTTGTTTTCATCATAGAAATTTTCAAGGTCATAGAAAAGCGAACCTTTTTCAAGCCTGTATTGATTGGCGAGAATCAGCTCCGCATTGATTCTGAGCGTGTCTCGGTCGGCGCAGGCTTCAAGCTCCGCTTTTCTGCTCTGAAGCTTTCTTGCCGCTCTTGCGGCGGCATTGTTCAGCAACTTCAACAGCGATTGACTGCGCTGACGGGTTCTTTCAAAGCGGTCTTTTTCAAAATAAAAGTCGTCGAGAAGTTCCGAAAAGCTGTCAAAACGCTTTGATGTTACAGTGAAGCCGTATTGTGTTATATCCGTAAATGTAAAGTCAAAAGGCTTTACGGAACCACGCATCAGCATTGTCGGCTCACCCTTGCCGCTGAGCAGAGTTTCACGCAGTTCGCAAAGCTTATTAACGAGTCGTTCACTGTGAAAACCGTTCATTTCGGAAACGGCAATGTCATCGCCGCATGCAAAAGCCGCAATTTCTCGGCATATCAAGGGAGAAGCGCCCTCAACGGTCTCCAAAATTGCCCCCGAAAGACGCTTTCCCGCGCAGTTTTCAACCGCTTTTGCAACCGCTTCGGGGTCGGTTTCGGTCAGATTCAGCTTGTTCTGACGGGGCGGCAGTTCGTATTTCAGAGATGGTAGAATCTGACGGACCGACGACTGTGTAAAGTCAACTCGCTTTACAGAATCAACGATATTTCCGTCGCCGTTAATCAGAATAATATTGCTGTGTTTTGCCATAATTTCAACGCAGAGAGTGAAATTCACGCTGTCGCCTATCTCGTTCGTTCCCGAAAAGTCAAGGAAGACAACACGGTCAAGCCCGAGCTGACGGATTCCGGTTATTGTCGCGCCCGTCAGATGCTTTCTGAACAGCATACAGAGCATAGGCGGCGAAGCGGGATTCTCGGGAGCGCCCGATATCAGATGAAGCCGCGGACTGTTTGCCGAAGCCGAAACAAGCAGGCGGTATGCGCCCTCACGGGTGCGCAAATGGAACACCAGCTCGTCTTTTGAGGGCTGGTGTATTTTTTCAACTCTGCTTCCGATTATATATTGTGAAAGCTCTTTTGTTAACAGATTAAGGGTTATTCCGTCAAGGGGCATAGTTTTTTCCTCTTAAAAATAATATTTTACGGGTGATGTTTGCGATATAATAACCGCTTCGCAGTCAAAGCTTTCGTTAAGCTTTTTGCATAAAACGGAAACAACAGGATTTTCGGTTTCAAAATGCCCTGCGGCAATTAAAGTTATTCCGCTTTCAATGCCTTTGAGAAAATCGTGGTGAGACAGGTCGCCCGTTATGTATGCGTCACAGCCTGCCGACGCCGCATCTTCAATGAAATCGCCGCCGCTTCCTCCGCAGAGAGCGACTCTCTTTATCCTTTTTCCGCAATCGGAAAGGCGAACACCCGCCGAAAGCTTTTCAGAAACGAGCTTTGCAAGACTTTCGCCGTCGGTTTCGGGAATATCCGCAGCCCTGAGCATTTCCGCTTCGCCGCCGCAGAATGAAGCGGCATTTTCAAAGCCGAGAGCTTCTGCAAGGGCGTCGTTAACGCCGCCGTTTGCAATGTCAAGCGAGGTATGGGCGCAGATTGCCGAAATTCCGCTTTGAGCGAGCATAAATGCAGGGTCGCCGTCAAGAAAGCTTTTTGCGGCTCTGAAAATAACGGGATGATGGCTGACTATAAGGTCAATTCCGTTTTCCGAGGCGTATTTTACCGCATCGGAGGTTATGTCGAGCACAACGCCGATTTTTTTGACCGAAGCGGCGGGATTTCCGACAAGCAGACCGCTGTTATCCCATTCGCATTGCCTGTCAAACGGCGCAAATGAATTGATAAAATCGAAAATATCCTTAACCGTCGGTTTGCATTGCATTGATTTTCTCCTCCGTTTCGGCGATGATTTTTTCAAGCCTTTCCGCTTCGTCGGCAGAGCCGTGAAGCCGCTCCGATTCCGCCTTTTTTCTAAGCCTTGAAACGATTTTTTGAAGATAGAGACGGGCTTCTTCCTTTTTGCAGGAGGGGAGTTCGCCCGTGTATATGTAAGATATTGGTTTTTCGGTTATTTCGCCCGTATATTCCGCCGCCATGGCGCAGTAAAGCTTGCCGGAGTCAACACAGGCGTCCTCAAACAGTATTCTGAAGCCGTTTTCAACAAAGAATTTTCTGATATCCTCGGCGTGGGATTGTGGCTGAACGATAATGCGCTTTGATGTGTCCTTCAGCCAATAAGTCCTTGAAACGAGCTGTTCCATCAGAGTGCCGCCCATGCCGCAGATAATAAAATCCTGCGCTTCAAACGGCTCGATTTCGTCAAAGCCGTCAGAAAGCCGCAGGGTGATTTGCTTCTCAAGTCCGTAATGCTCAACCGTTTTTTCAGCGTTTGCAAGCGGACCCTTGCGGACATCGCACGCAAGAGCCTTCGGAACAATCCCGTTCAGAACGAGATAGGCGGGCAGGTAGGCATGGTCGGTGCCGATATCGGCAACAACGCTGCCGTGCCTTACCATTCTCGCCGCCATGAGCATTCTTTCGGAAAGATTAAGCATTCTTTGCAAGATAATCGTTGATATCCGCAACGAGCTTGTCAGCGTCGGTTCCGTGAACCATGCAAGCCTGAGCAACCGTTTCGTTTCTTGCGGAGGGGCAGCCGAGGCAATGCATTCCCATTGCAAAGAAGAACTGAGCAAGGTCGGAGTTATTATCGAGAATCTCGCCGATCTTCATATCTTTTGTGATTTCTTTCATTTCCAAAACATCCTTTCGGTTTCAAAATACAAAATATATTATACCACAATGATTTGCCAATATCAATAGTTTCAATCGCTCTTTGACGGATATAATTTGTGCTGATTGCCATTGACAAAACCGGAATGGTGGTGTATAGTTAGTTTAGATTAATTAGTCACGGTTAACTGCGTGATTTTCGGAGAGGAAGACAGAAGGATATGCTGAAAACGGTTGATAAAATGAAGCCGGGAGAAAAAGGAATCGTTGATTCGCTCGGCGGCAAGGGTGCGGTTCGCCGTCATATTATCGACATGGGTATAACCCCGGGTGCGGTGATAATCATGCGAAAGCAGGCGCCGCTCGGGGATCCGATTGAAATTAATGTCAGAGGCTATGAGCTGAGCATCAGGCGCAGCGAGGCGCTCGAAATAAGCGTGGAGGTGGAGAAATGAATCTCAGATATGCGCTTGCGGGTAACCCGAACTGCGGCAAAACAACTCTTTTCAATGCTCTGACGGGTTCAAATCAGTATGTCGGCAACTGGGCGGGCGTTACCGTTGAGAAGAAAGAGGGAAAGCTGAAGCATAACGATGCGGATATCAGCATTGTTGATTTGCCCGGCATTTATTCGCTTTCGCCGTATTCGGCGGAGGAGCTTGTCAGCAGAAATTACATAATTGACGAAAAGCCCGACTTGATAATTAACATTGTTGACGCCACCAATCTTGAAAGAAATCTTTACCTCACAATCCAGCTTTCGGAGCTCGGAGTGCCGATGGTAATTGCCCTGAACATGATTGATGTGCTTGAAAAACGGGGCGATAAAATTGATGTCAAGGTTCTTGAAAACGAGCTTGGAATAAGAGTTGTTCCCATCAGCGCATCAAAGGGCGCCGGAATTCACAAGCTGATTCACGCCGCCGAGCATGAGCTTGCCCACAGAGGAGAGTCAAATCACCTTGACAGGCACATAAACATCGGTGAGCCTCTGCCGATTTATACCGAACCGCTTAAAAGCACGGTTGAAACCGTTGAGGATATTATCAGAGAAAAATGCGTGAGCAAAAACATTCCTCTGCGCTGGTCTGCCGTTAAGCTGATTGAGGGCGACGAACCGACCGAAAAGGCTCTTGAGCTTTCGGCTTCGCAAGCGGATTTTATTGACGGCTTGGTTGAAAAAATCGAAACTCCGAAGATCGACAGAGAAATTATTGTTGCCGATCAGAAATATAAATATATTTGCTCACTCTGCGAAAAAGCGGTCAAGCTCAGCAAAAAATCGCATGAGCTTTCAACCTCGGATAAAATTGACAGAATCGTGACGAACCGTTTTCTTGCAATTCCGCTGTTTGCGCTGATTATGATAGTGGTATTCTATATTACTTTCGGTGCGCTCGGAAGCAGACTTACGGATATCGTCGACATGCTTTTCAACGAAAAATTTGCTTCGTTCGCAAGAGAAGGACTTATAAATCTCGGAGCGGCGGACTGGGCAGTCGGGCTTGTCTGCGACGGCGTTATCGGAGGCCTCGGCTCGATTCTTTCGTTCTTTCCGCAGATTGCTTTGCTGTTTCTTTTTCTTTCGATTCTTGAGGACAGCGGCTACATGGCGAGGGCGGCGTTCATCATGGACAGAGCACTCCACGCAATCGGACTTTCAGGCAAATCCTTTGTGCCGATGCTCATGGGCTTCGGCTGCTCCGTGCCTGCGCTGATGGCAACAAGAACGCTTGAAAACGAAAAAGACAGGCGAATGACAATAATGCTCGTGCCCTTCATGTCGTGCAGCGCAAAGATGCCCGTTTACGCCGTGTTTATTTCTGCGCTTTTTGCTTCATACAGCGGAATTACCGTTTTTTCAATCTATGCGCTCGGTCTTATCGTTGCGATAATATATGCGTTCATCATGCAAAAGACGATACTTAAAGGCGGTCACACTCCGTTTGTCATGGAGCTTCCGCCCTACAGACTGCCGACCGCCAGAACTCTCGGGCTTCATCTTTGGGAAAAGCTCCGTGATTTCTTCACAAAAGCAGGAACGGTTCTGCTCGGAGCAAGCATAGTTGTCTGGGCGCTTCAGTATTTCAGCTTCAGCTTTAAGCATGTAACAAATCCCGATGAAAGCATGCTTGCGGTCATCGGCAAGGCGATTGCTCCGATATTTGCGCCGCTCGGCTTCGGCGAATGGCAAAGCTCTGTTTCGGTTCTCAGCGGATTAATCGCAAGAGAATCGATAGTCAGCACTCTCGGCATACTTTACGGCTCGGGCGAGGGCGGAGTTTCGGCTGTTATTTCTCAGGTATTTACTCCCGCTCAGGCTTATTCCTTTATGACCTTCACGCTTTTGTTTATCCCCTGCGTTGCGGCGGTTTCGTCAATACGCCGTGAAATGAACAGCAGAAAATGGACGGCAATCACGCTCGGCTGTCAGGCGGTAACGGCATGGATAGTCACCTTTATCGTCTATCATATTGCTCTTTTATTTGCATAATAATTATTTCCTCGGTTCATCAAGCGTCGGAGCCGGGGAATTTTTTATCTTTTGGGGCATAATAAATAAAAAATATAAAAATCTCTGTTTATTTATATAAATAATTGTTAATTTATAGTGACTTTTTCAAAAAAGCGTGTTATAATAAGCAGTAATAATTTTCTGCCTTTAGGAGCTGGACTTATGTTTGAGCAGATAATAAATGTTGACAGGATGGAGCAGGCGGTGAGTCTGTTCGGCAGCTTTGATGAGAATATAAAACTGATCGAAAAGGATTTTTCGGTTTCGGTTATCAGCAGAGGCTCGGAGCTTAAAGTCACGGGCGAGGCTGAAAATGTTCAGAAGGGCGTTCGGGCAATTAACGGTCTGCTGACCTTGATTAACCGCGGCGAATCGCTCAGCGACCAGAATGTGCGGTATGTGCTTTCTCTCGTTAACGAGGGCAACGAAGATAAATTGGTTAACATGGCGGCAGACTGCGTTTGCATAACCGCAAAGGGCAAGCCCGTAAAGCCCAAAACTCTCGGTCAGAAGAAATATATCGAAACGATAAGAAATAATACCGTCACTTTCGGCGTCGGGCCTGCGGGCACGGGCAAAACCTATCTTGCCGTTGCGATGGCGGTGACGGCGTTCAGAGCCAAGGAAATCAACCGGATTATCTTAACAAGGCCTGCTGTTGAAGCGGGCGAAAAGCTCGGCTTTCTGCCGGGTGACCTCCAATCAAAGGTTGACCCTTACCTGAGACCGCTTTACGATGCGCTTTTCGACATGCTCGGCGCAGAGAACTTTCAGAAGCATCAGGAGCGGGGAGACATTGAGGTTGCGCCCCTTGCATATATGAGAGGCAGAACTCTTGATGACAGTTTCATTATTCTTGACGAAGCGCAGAACACGACGGCGGAGCAGATGAAAATGTTCCTGACCCGCCTCGGCTTCAATTCAAAAATGGTCGTTACGGGCGACATAACTCAGATAGATTTGCCCGACGGCAAGCGTTCGGGTCTTAAAGATGCGGTCAGAATACTGAAAAACATTGAAGATATAGGTACGGTCAGGTTCAGCGAAAAGGATGTTGTGCGCCACAGATTGGTTCAGGATATCATTAAGGCGTACGAAAAACAGGAAGAGGAGAGAAAAAGAAAATGATCGGCAAGGTTAAAGTTATTATATCAAACGAACAGCACGAGGTCAGAATACCTACGGGCGTTCGTCTGCTTGTCCGCCGCTGCTGCACGGCTGTTCTGGTGCTTGAAGAATTTGACGGCTCCGCCGAAATAAGCGTAACCTTCGTTGACGACAATGAGATTCAAAAGCTCAATAAGGAATACAGAAACATTGACAGACCGACCGATGTTCTGTCGTTCCCGATGGGTGAAAACGGAGTTTACGACATCAATCAGGACACGGGAGCGAAAATTCTCGGCGATATTGTTATTTCGATTCCACACGCAATCGACCAGGCTGACAGATACGGCCACAGCCTGCAAAGAGAGATCGGATTTCTGACTGTTCATTCAATGCTTCACCTGCTCGGCTATGACCATGTTAGCGGCGGCATTGAGAGCGTCAGAATGCGTGAAAAGGAAGAAACGGTTTTAACAAAGCTCGGCTTAAAACGCAATTCGAGCTACTACATGGATGACGACGAAGAATGAAAAAACTTATCAAAAGCTTTTATTATGCTTTCAAAGGAATAACATACTGCATTGCAAACGAGCAGAACATGAGAATCCACCTTTGCTTTGCGTCATATATGCTCGGATTTCTGACCGTCTATGACTTCTTTGAGGTCAGCAGAACTCAGGCGGCAATTCTGATTATAACCTGCGCCGCCGTTTTTGCGCTTGAAGCGGTCAACACCGCCGTTGAGCGAGCGGTTGACATTGAAACGGGCGGAAAAAGAAATCCTCTTGCCAAGGCGGCAAAGGACGCCGCCGCAGGAGCGGTGCTTTTCGCTGCAGTCGGTGCAGTTGCAGTCGGCGTTACAATTCTTTATCAGCCCGAGGCATTCCGTGCCATGGCTGAATATTACTGCAATAATATCCCCGTTTTGATTCTGCTGATTGTCAGCGTTGCCGCAAGCCTTGTTTTTATTTTTGCAGGGCCGTCGGGAATCAAAGCTTTTTTCAAAAAACACATTAAATAAGGAGTCCGAAATGCCAAAAACAGCTTTTGCAGCAATTGTCGGCTGCCCGAATGTCGGCAAATCCTCTCTGCTTAACAGAATGCTCGGTCAGAAGGTGGCTATCGTCACCCAAAAGCCGCAGACAACGAGAACAAGAATCATGGGAGTTTTAACCAGAGGCGA
>JBJEQC010000231.1:0-9596 GCA_051881555.1 Acutalibacteraceae bacterium | reverse complement strand
GCTTCATCAACTATTTCATCCGCATACTGTTCAAGCTTCAAGTCGTTGTCAACTCTCCTGCGATAATTAAAGCCGTTTAAGTCTCCGATATATTCCTCGGGAAAATAATGAATATCGCTGATAACGCTGATTTTAAGGCTGTTATCCGTCTGAGCAAAAGCAGGAATTAAGCAGCTTAAAATTATAAGGCATGAAAGAACAACGCTCAATATTTTTTTCGTCATTTTTAATCTGTCCCGTTATTAAAGTCCGGTTTTTTCGTTGATATATTTTCTTGCCATGCAGGCATATTCAAAGGGATTTGCCTTTGCGGGATCCTGCTCGGCTTCAACAACAACCCAGCCCTCATAGTCGGCTTCTGCAAGAATATCAAATACGGGTGTGAAATCAAAGTCGCCGTCACCGGGAACTGTGAATGCACCTGCTCTGACGCAGTCAAGGAAGCTCCAGCCTTTTTCCTTGCCTTCATTAATAACATCCTGTCTGATGCTCTTTAAGTGAACATGCTTAACACGGTTAACATACTTTTTAAGAACGCCGATTGCATCCTCGCCCGAGAATGAAAGATGACCGGTATCATAAAGAAGATAAACAAGGTCAGGATCTGTTAACTCCATGAGCTTGTCAATTTCCGCCTCCGTCTGAACGCCCGTACCCATATGATGATGAACGGTGAAATACATACCCTTTTCTTTTGCAAGTCTGCCCATTTCATTGAAGCCTTTTGCAATGAGAGCCCACTGCTCGTCGGTGTAAACGGGTTTTTCTCCGAAAATGCTGACGCTCTTGCCCTGGATGGAATTGCCCTGCTCTGATGCGCCGATTACCTTTGCACCGAGCGCATGAAGAAAGTCTCTGTGCTTGATGAAAGCTTCGATTGTAGCTTCATAGCCGTCTGAAAGCAGAAGAGATGAAAACCAAGCGTTGCAGATACGAAGTCCTCTGACATCGAGCTTGTGCTTAAGAGTTTCAACATCCTTGGGATATTTGTTGCCGATTTCGCTGCCCTTGAAGCCGCTGAGAGCCATTTCGCTGACGCACTGTTCAAAGGTGTTTTCTGCGCCGAGATCGGGCAGGTCGTCATTTGTCCAAGCGATAGGAGCTATCGCAAGCTGTACTTTTTCTTTGTTAAGCATTTCTTTTCCTCCGATGTTTATTAATATAATCTTGCTTTCGCAATATTTTCCTGCATATCTTCATATGCCGCCTGAACTCGCTCGCTCTTTGAGACCTCGGCAACGCCGACTCTCCACCAAGCGTCATAGCCATCACTCATGCTGCCGTGAACAACCTTAATGTCAAACAGGCAGGGAACGGACTGCTTTTTGGAATCCTTGAGAGCTTCACGAAGCTCGGCAACATTTGTTACTCTGTATGACTTGCAGCCATAGCCCTCGGCTATTTTTGCAAAGTCAATGGGAACAAGCGGACCGTCAAGCATACCGGAAAGGGGATTCCTTGCCTGGAATCTCGTTCCGAATGTGTCTGTGCCCTGGTTGTTCTGAAGATTTTCAATACAGCCCCAGCCTACATTGTCAAATAGCATGACATTAATCTTTGCGTGCTCCATAACTGCGGTATAAAGCTCACTGTGAAGCATGAGGAAGCTTCCGTCACCGACCATGGTGTATACTTCTCTGTCAGGCTCCGCAAGTTTTACTCCGAGCGCACCGCAGATTTCATATCCCATGCAGGAAAAGCCGTATTCCATATGATATGTTTTGGGAACAGACGATCTCCAGAGTCTCTGCATACAGCCGGGAAGGCTTCCCGAAGAACCGATAGCAATTGCGTTCTTGTCAATTGCTTTATTGATTTCGCCGAGAGCTCTCATCTGAGAAAGACCCTCTTTTAGTGAAATGCTGTAGCAGCGGTCAACCTCAGCGTTATATTCTTCCTTGAATTGAGCAAGCTCATCACCCCAGGACGAATAATATTCTTTCATCGAAAGAGCGCCCATGATATCAAGCATTGCGGTTTTTGCGTCGGCAATAACTGCGGTTGAATCCATTTTGAATGCGTCAAATGATGAAACATTTATTGAAAGCATTCTGACATCGGGATTCTGGAAGCCCCATTTTGAAGCTGTTGTGAAATCGGTAAGTCTTGTTCCGACTGCAATAATAAGGTCAGCCTGTTTTGCCGCAGCGTTAGCCGCAGGGCCGCCCGTAACGCCGATTCCTCCGAGATTAAGCGGAAGATCCCAACGGATATTGCCTTTGCCGGCTTGAGTTTCAGCAATAGGAATATTAAACTTTTCAGCAAAGAACTGAGCAGTTTCCCACGCTTCCGAATATGTAACTCCGCCGCCGACAATCATCAAAGGCTTTTGGCTTCTCATAATTTCTTTTACCGCTTCTTCAATCTCGCGGTGAGTGGGGGAGCGGCGGTCAATATACCAGACTCTCTTTTTAAGGAAATAATCGGGATAGTCAAAGGCTTCACCTTCAACATCCTGAGGCATTGCAAGGCAGACTGCGCCCGTCTCGGCAGGATCGGTTAAAACACGCATTGCATTAATGCACGCAGTCATAAGCTGTTCGGGTCTGACGATTCTGTCCCAATATTTGCAGACAGCCTTGAAAGCGTCATTGGCAGTTGTTGAATAATTGGTCGGCTGTTCAATCTGCTGAAGAACGGGGTCAGGCTGACGGCATGCAAATGTATCTCCGGGCAGGAGGAGCAGAGGAATTCTGTTTGCAGTTGCAGTTCCTGCGGCAGTTACCATGTTGAGTGCGCCGGGGCCGATTGAAGACGTGCAGGCAATAATCTTTCTGCGGTTTTTCTGCTTTGCAAAGGCTATAGCGGCATGAGCCATGCCCTGCTCGTTGTGACCCTGATAGAATTTCAGGTTATGGCCGCCCTGTTCGAGAGCCTGACCCAAGCCGACAACGCAGCCGTGACCGAAAATGCCGAAAATGCCGTCAACAAATTTAGTTTCAACTCCGTCAAAGCTGACATACTGATTGTCAAGGAATTTAACGAGAGCCTGAGACATTGTAAGCTTCATATTATTTCTCCTTTTGAATTATTTCTCCTGAGGCCAGATTTTTGACTGATTTTCGCTCTCGGTAACCCAAAGATGTTCGGGGACAAAGGTGGGAGTTATGTAAGGATCTCCGTCAAGGTGTCTTATAACCCAAAGATACCACATTGCGTAGCCGGGAGCGGTTGTCTGAGGATGAGTTTCTTTCTCTGTAATAAGAACTGTTGAGTTATTGTGTGTTTTAACAACATCCTCTGAAAGCTCTGCAAAGCCGTAGCCGTTTTCGGGAAGGAATTTATAGAAATAAACTTCGGGCTGAGCATGCCAATGAGGAGGATAGCTCGACCACTTGCCTGGGAATCCGATAACTTCGCCAAGAACCATGTTTGAATAGGGGGCGTTTGAATAGTCAAATACCGTGCGGACTATTCTTGTTGAAGCCTCTCTCATTGTTCCTGCGCCTCTGTTTTCACTTGCGCATTCTTCGGGAGTATATAGCTTTGAGGGGAAAGTGCGGTCATTATCCGTTCTCTGAACGGCAATTTCAACATCACTCAGAGCTTTGAAAACGACTTTAACATCGTTTGCAACATGAAGCACCCAAGGGCAGTAGTCAAAGCAGTTAGGGCGGTTAACGGTAACTGAATTGCCCTCCCATTCAAAGGTCATTTCACCGCTGATGAGCAGATAGGCTCTTTCAAGATGAAGCTCCTCCGAAAATGTATCTCCCTCTTTCATTTTGAGAATGCCGAAATCAAGAAGGGTATTCTGTTCTTTGTTATCCATTGTTGTCAGCGCATGATATCCGTAGTCATAGTTCTGCGGACCTCTGATATGTTTCATAAGTTTATCCTTTCCGAAGCCAAAAAGCTTCATATGTATTTATATCCCATTAATTATATACCATATATAGTTGCTTTTCAAGCGTTTTTATACAAATGATGAAATAAATGAATAAAAAAATTTTAAGAAAATTTAGCAAAAACTATTGACAACAGCGGACAAATAATATATTATATTGAAGCGTCAAAAAAACAGCAAAAATGATCCATTAGCTCAGTCGGTAGAGCACTTGACTTTTAATCAAGGTGTCCGGAGTTCGAATCTCCGATGGATCACCAAAGATTAAAGCCGCCATATTCGGCGGCTTTAGTTAAATATCGGGGTGTAGCGCAGATGGTAGCGCGCTTGGTTCGGGACCAAGAGGCCGTGGGTTCAAATCCCGCCACTCCGACCATTTTGAGTATTCATAAGGGATTTGACCTGTGAATACTCAATTTTTTGCTTTAATAGAGTTTTGTATTTAATATAATGTTTTTATGTATCGTCGCATTCCTTTCGGAGTGCGACTTTGTTTTTTGTACGGAATCAAATAACCGTTTTGTTATGCTGACTTTTCTGTAGGTTTAGAGATATAACCAATTGCTACTCCCTGACGGGTATCTGCCGTGAAACAAGGTGTGTCATTTTCAGGTATTTCAAGATAGCTTACAAAGTTGTAGTGAATCACAACTCTCTGTGTTTTGTTCTTACCTTTGCCTTCTGCCTCATAAACATCAATGCGGTCAATGAGCTCGTGAATGAGTGGTGCTGTGATTGTATCCATATCAAGGAACTTTCTTACTGCACCGATAAACATATCCTTGCTGTGCTGAACGGTCTGCATATTTGCAACCTTTTCTATCAGGTTAAATATTCTGACCTTCAGTTCTGTTCTCTCAGCCTCATACTTGTGGGACATGTGGGTAAACCATTCATCCGTAACCTTGCCCGTTGCATTGTCCTCATACAGTTTCTCATAAAGAGAAGCAACTGACTGTTGACGGACTATTGCTTTCTGTAACTGCTCCTCAAGGTGTTTTTTCTCGTCATAGAAATTCTTGTTGGTTTTCTTTTCAAGGATATCCACAAGAAGGTTCTCATCCTGCTGAAGCATTATCGCAAGGCGTTTTAGCTCAAAGACAACAATCAGTTCAAGAACATCTGCACGGATATAGTGTCGAGCTTGACAGGTACCTCGTGTATCCTTTACATAATAACTGCAACTGAAATAATGAATATCCTTGTTGACGGTATTCGTATGATAACTCATATTGCTTCCGCAATCTGCACAACGGATAAGGCCACTGAAAATATGCTTTCTTGCATTTTCTTTCTTAGGTGCTCTGCGTTTTGTTCTTGCAGTGTGCTTCTGTACCGTTTCCCAAGTATCTCGGTCAATGATAGGCTCGTGAACATCCTTGAAGATTTTCCAATTCTCCACGGGGTTATCTATACGGGTTTTGTTCTTGAAATTCTTTGAATAGGTTTTGAAGTTGATAACGTCACCACAGTATTCCTGTTGACAGAGTATTTTCTGTACAGTAGTCTTACACCACTTGTACGGGTTAGACTGTGTTTTCTTACCGCCACGGTTAAGACCTTTGCTTTGCCAATATGCCATAGGGATAATAACTTCTCGCCTTTGCAATATGGTCATAGGAAACTCTGTCATAGCTTGCAAAACCGCTCGGCAAAAAATCCTCTGCTTCATATTTCTCACGGTGATATTCATAGATATACCGTTCAACAGTCCAGTTTGAACAAGATGACAGAACAAGAGAAATCAGCAGAAATGAAACGGCTGTAAAAACATATTTAGTCTTTTTCATTTAAAAATCCTCAATGTTTTCTTGAATATATGAGATTATCTGCCATTCAAAACCGGGTTGCCATACCATCATCGGGTGTGTAAATATCCATATATTCGCTGTTGAATTCATCAAACGGCTTGCTTTGTTCACAGCCCTCTCCTTTCATCATCTGAAAATGGCTGTTATCAGCGCTTTGAGCCTTGCGAAAAATGAATTTGCGAAGCCTGAAAGCGCAGTTATAATTTGCCTGATACGGCTTTGGCTCTTGATTTGGAATTCGGCTTCAGCAGTTCCTGAATAGTTGCCGATTCCCTTTATCTTAACTTTAGCCGTGCCCTCGTCAACATTGCCGCTGAAAGTCAAGGTATAATCAACGCCCTCTCTGAGCACATTACCGCCGTCGGTTATTGTTACTGCGGGAGTTATCGGCGAGCCCGTATAATTCTGCTCGGCGATAGGCGCAACGGTTGCCTGAGCAATGTTTTTGGTTACGATAGTGAAATTCGCCTTGCTCATATACATTCTGAAATCGCCCTTGCCTGTGACGGTACCATCGGCATTGCCGACATTGATGTTATTTGCATAGGCTATGCCGAAATCGGTATTCTGGTTCAGATTATTCCCCGAGAGAGAAACGGAAATCTCGGGCTTAATTTCAAAGCCTGTGTAGGTCTGATTGGGAATCGGAGCGATAACAAAGGTGCTGACTTTTATGCCCTGCGTCTGAGCGTATGTATGAGCATAAGAATCTTCGGAGCAATAGATTGTCAGCTTGTCACAGCCGTCAAAGGCGTCCTCCGCAATTTCGGTTACGCTGTCGGCAATAACTGCGGTTTCAAGGTTTGTGCAGTCTGCAAACGCCTGCGACTTGACCGTTGTAACATTGCCGCCGATGCCGAGGGTTGCGAGGTTTTCGCAGTCCTTGAAGCTCTGAACCTCAATCGTTGTCAGCGGAGAGGGGCTTGCTTCATTTACGCTTTCGCCGAGCTGAACAACGGCAACGCCGCTGCCGAGAAAGCTGTTGACATAAAGCTTTTCAACATTGAGGAAATCAAAATCGGTCAGTTTAACGCAGTTGCCGAACGCAAGCCTACCGACAAGCTTGCTGTCAGCTTCCCAAGTGAAAGAGGAAAGCTCCGTGCAGTTATAAAACGCCTCACGGGGGATATAGTCAACATTGGGCGACATACGAACGCTCTGAAGCGACGGGCAATTTTTGAAAGCTTCCATTTCGATGTTCGTTACGCTGTCGGGAATGTAAATTTCCGTGAGCTTATCGCAATCCGTGAAAGCGTTAGCGCCGATAATCATAATATCGTTGCCGAAATCTGCCGATTCAAGGCTTTTACAGCCGTAAAAAGCAGATTCTTCAATGCTTTCAAGGTTGTCTGAGCCTTTGAAGCTTGTTATACTGCTGAATGCAAATGCGCCCACGCCGACATCCGTAACCGTTGACGGCAGCTCAATTTCGCTTATGGATTCAATTCCGCAGAAAAGGTATGCAGGAAGTTCTTTTATGTTTGCGCCGAGATTTATTGATTCAAGAGCGGTCAAGCACTTGAACGGGGAATAATAAATGCCCTTTACTTCGCTTTCCGTAGGATTTATGAATTTGCAGGCGTAGGCGTTGAAATTAACCGTTTTAATTCCCGTACAGCCTCTAAACGCCGTGCCATACAAAGAGGTCAGACCCTCGGGAATCGTGATTTCCGAAAGAGCGGTACAGCCATAGAACACATCGCTGTTGAGCTCCCTGAAGCTTTCAGGCAGAGTAATATTATTCAAAGCAGTGCAACTTGCAAAAAAGCCGTCGGATAATTTTTCGATTCCGTTCGGAATGACAACCTCAGAAAGCGAGGAACAGCCGAAGAACACATTGTTTCCGCTTGTCTTAAGGCTCTCGGGCAGGCTGACTTTTTTCAGAGCGGTGCAGCCGTAAAATGCACAGAAGCCTATTTTTTCAATTCCTGATGAAAAAACAATTTCTTCAAGGGTATACGAAGAATCCGAAAAATGGTAAGGAACGGATTTAACGTTTTCTCCGAAAACAATTTTTTTCAGAGCATTGCAGTCAAAGAACGGATGATCATTGTAAATTTCTGACGCTACAGAACTTGTAATTACATTAACGGCATTATAATAAACGGTTTCAATCTTTGAAAATAATATTATGTTTCTGCCCAATTTTACAACGCTTTCGGGAATGGTGATTTCCTTTGCGGCGCAGCGGTAAAACGCATATGAGCCTATCTCCTCAACTCCGTTTTCGATGGTTATATCTTTAAGCTGAGTGCAACTATAAAAAGCTCCTTTGCCGATAACCTTAACCGCTGAAGGCACAACAACCTTTTCAATGTCGGTATAAGAGAAAGCTTCCTCGCCGATTTCCGAAACGAGCGGAGGAATGTCAATGCTTTTAAGTTGGCTTTCGCAGAAAGCATATTCTCCGATATATTTCAAGGATTCGGGCAGAGTTATTTGCTCCAGAGCCGTTCCGACGAAAGCCTCATCTCCGATTTTTTCAAGCCCTTCCGGAAGAGAAATCGATTTCATCGGAGTTCCGCCAAACACATTATCTCTGATTTCTTTCAGCGGAGCTTTAATATCAACCTTTTCAAGCATTGTCATTGCAAATGCACCTTCGCCGATAGCGCAAACCTTTTCGGGTATTGTTAATTCTGTCAACGATTGGATGCTTAAAAAAGCCTCACAGCCGATATATTCAAGATTTTCAGACAGGTCGGTGTCGGTAATTAATACCGTCCAGCTCTCGTCACCCGAAACATCACCGGTACTGAATGCTCCCGCACCGATTTCCCTTAACTTACTGCCGAAATCATCAACGGTCAGCCCCGTGCACCCCCGGAATGCGCTGCTCCCGATAATTTCAATGTCTTTAAAAATGCTGAAATCCGAAAGGCTCTTGCAATTAAAAAACATCTCGGGCGGAACATAGTTCATTGACGACGGCCAATTTATTTTTTTGAGCGAAGAGCAACCGTAAAAAACAGCCGCACCGATTTGAGTTATACCGTCCGGGAGCACAACTTCTTCAAGGCTTTTGCAGTTTAAAAAGGCGGAACTTCCGATTTCTTTGACCGTATCGGGAATAACAACCTTAGTAACGGAAGTGCCTGCAAATGTTCTGCGGTCAATCCCTGCAACGGGAAGCGCAAATCCAACCTTCTTCGGAATACTGACAACGGAATACGGCCCCGTGTATTCGGTGAGAATAGCTTCTCCGTTTTCATTGACATAATAGTTGAAATAATCCTCAAATTCCGTGCCGGAAACTTTTTCACCTATGTATTCCATATACCACAATCCGCTTTCTTTCTCATAGCGAATTTTATACAGATCTTTGTACGGTATGGTTGCGGGAAGATAACGGAAAACAACGGTTTCAAGATATCCTGGATAATTATATTCTGTCAAATCTATAAAATCAAAATTTTCCAAACCCGAATAAAGATTGTCAAGCAGAGGAGAAAGGCCTTCAAAAATAACTGTTTTGCAGTTGCTCCGTTTAAAAGCGTTTTCGCTGATTGTGCTGACCGTTGACGGAATTGAAATACTCGTCACTTTTGATCCTTCAAGAAAATATCCGGGGATTTTTGTCATGCCTTCAGTCAGATTGATTTTTTCGATATAGCTGTTTCTGAAAACGCCGGTATCGAATGAAATGTTTTTTCCGGGAAGCGTTATTTCTTTAAGGCTTTTGCAACCTGAGAAAATAAACGGACGCAACCTTTTTATACTGCCCGGAATATTTATCGAGGTCAGATTTTCACAGCCCTCAAACGCATCAAAATCAATACGAACTATCGTATCGGGCAAAACAATGCTTTCAACCTCTTTGAGCGCAGGGTTTTGGGGAATGAATTTGTCTCCGTTCATAATGTTGGGATCGGTTTTTTCATATCCGAAGCATTCACTGCCGATGGATAAGACCGGCTTTCCGTCAATCTGATCGGGAA
>JBJEQC010000230.1:0-2232 GCA_051881555.1 Acutalibacteraceae bacterium | reverse complement strand
TCTGTTCGAACATAACAGTCACATCCTTAATCCTTGATATGGCAATTTTACCATATTCTAATGTAAAAATAAATATAAAACTAAAAAAAGAAATATATTTGCAGGTAAAAAATTACAAACAGTTTGACATATTCGGGAATCGGTTATATAATATCATAAAAAATTTGTTGGAGATGATTTCTTTGGTTCAATTCAGTTTCTCTTATGTTATTTTCAAAAAATGCATAGCTCTGATTTCGGCAATAATGCTTCTTGTTGTCGGCACTGATGAGAAGAATTTGCCCGATCCCGTCGGAGCGGAGGTCGTCGGCAAAAATACCTATGTTCTGTTCGATTACAATGTTTCTTCTCAGGGCGTTACCAATGACGGCGAATATTTCTATTTCAGCGGAAACAAGAATCTCGGCAAGGCAGACATGAAAACGGGAGAAATCAGCCGCATTATGACCGACGCCATTCCTCAGGTTCTTAAAGACAGAGGCTGCAATCATATCGGCGGCCTGAGCTGCTACAACGGCATGGTTTATGCCGCAATCGAAGACGGCCCCGATTATAATAATTCATTTATCGCACTTTACGATGCCGAAACTCTTAAATTCACGGGCACATATTATGAGCTTCCTCACGAGCTTCACCTTGAGGGCGTTCCCTGGTGCGCAATCGATGTTGAGAGAAATTATCTCTACACGGCAGAGTGGAAGGAAGAACCCGAAGATAAGACGGGCGATTCCTCGGTCCTTAATGTGTTTAACCTCAGCGACATGAGCCTTGTCAAAACAGTTCCCCTTTCCGAGCCTATCTACAGGATTCAGGGCGCGGAGATGTTCGGCGGAAAGCTCTATATGTCCTGCGATGAATTAAATGATCAAAAGAGAGTTCTGAGCGTTGATGTTGAAACGGGAGAGGTTGAAACCGTATTCATCAGAAATATCGGCGTTGCTTTTGAGGCGGAGGATATGACGGTCTATGCCGACGAAAACGGCGAACCCGTTTTCTGCGTGCTTGACAGAGGAGAACGCCGTGAAAGCACAAATCTGACTTTCTATAAGCTTGCCGATTAACAAAAGCGGTTTTTTAAAATATTCAAACAAAACCCTTGACAAGGGAACTGTATTTTGTTAAAATAATAAATCGCTGTGAAAGAAACAGCAGGATTAAAACTAATTTTTATTCCTTGCCACGGATGCACCGTGGCCAAAGACCAGAAGGAGGTGCTTTAAGAATGTCAGCAAACATCAGCTACGAGACAATGGTGGTTTTTTCAGTTGCCAACGGTGAGGAGGCAGCTCAGCCGCTCGTTGAGAAGTTCAAAGCCATGATTGAAGCTAACGGCACTCTTGAGAGCGTTGATGAATGGGGCAAGCGCAAGCTCGCATATCCCATCAACGACGAGCCCGAGGGATTCTATGTTCTCTTCAATTACCAGGCTGCTCCCGAATTCCCGGCAGAGCTTGACCGTGTTCTCAAGATCACGGACGGCGTGCTTCGTTCACTCATTGTCAAAAAGAACTAAGGAGGTCTTAAAATGATTAACTGTGCCGTTATTATGGGCAGACTCGTTGCAGACCCCGAGCTTCGCACTACAGGAAGCGGAATTTCCGTCTCATCATTCACCGTCGCCGTTGACAGGAGCTTTGTCCGTCAGGGCGAGGAGAGACAGGCCGATTTTATCGATGTTATCGCATGGCGTCAGACTGCGGAATTTATTTGCAAATATTTCCGCAAGGGCTCGATGATTGCGATTCAGGCTCACATTCAGACAAGGATGTATGAGGATAAAAACGGCAACAAGAGAAAGGCTGTTGAGCTTGTTGCAGACAATGCAAGCTTCTGCGGTTCAAAGAACGACTCGGGTTCATCATATCCGAGAAACGACGGCTTTGCGCCCGCTCAGCCCGCTCCGTCATATGCAACTGCCGATGAGAGCGATTTTAAGGAGATTCCCGAGGACGATCTCCCGTTCTGAGATCGAAAAAACTGAAACAAAAAGGAGGTTTAATCCATGGCTTACGATAAGAGCGAAAGAAGACCCAACAAAAAGGGTCGCAGAAAAGTTTGCGCTTTCTGCGTTGATAAGGTTGAATACATCGATTATAAGGATGTTAACAGACTCAATAAATTCACTTCAGACAGAGCAAAGATCCTTCCCCGCCGTGTAACCGGCACCTGCGCTAAGCATCAGCGTGAGCTGACCACCGCTATCAAGCGTGCCCGTCAGGTTGCTCTGCTTCC
>JBJEQC010000229.1:4429-9861 GCA_051881555.1 Acutalibacteraceae bacterium | reverse complement strand
AAGACACGGCAACAATGTCCTGGGCTGCTGAGCACGTTGTCGGCGTCGGCAAGGCTGAAAACGTTCCCGAAGAAATCATTATGGGTCTTCGTGACAACTTCAACGGCGAATGCTCCGAGGTCGGCATGTATCTTGCAATGGCAAGAGTTGCTCACAGAGAGGGCTATCCCGAGATCGGTCTCTACTGGGAAAAGGCTGCTTACGAAGAGGCAGAGCATGCCGCTAAGTTTGCAGAGCTTCTCGGCGAAGTTGTTACCGACAGCACAAAGAAGAATCTCGAAATGAGAGTTGAAGCCGAAAACGGCGCAACAGCAGGCAAAACCGCTCTTGCAAAGATGGCTAAAGAGCAGGGTCTTGACGCTATCCATGATACCGTTCACGAGATGGCAAGAGACGAAGCAAGACACGGCAAGGCATTCAAAGGTCTTCTTGAGAGATATTTCGGTTAATTAAACAACAAATTTTAAAAGGCTGTCGCTCATCGGTAAAACGAAGAGTGACAGCCTATTTATATCTGCTTGATTTATTATTTCTCTGCGCCTGCTGCTGTTCTGCGCTTCTGAAGCTCTTCGGATATCATCTTTTTCTTTTCGCCGTAAAGGTCATACTTAAACATGGGAATTGCCGAAAGAAGAGCAAGGATGCCGGGCATTGCCGTGTATGCAAAGAAAATCATATTCTTTGTATCAGTTGAGAATATAACCTCTGCCGCTCCGCCTGCGGCGCTGATTGCGTCGTTATATCCCGATTTGCCGACAAAGATAAGTCCGAGCGCCGTTCCGAGAGCAAGGCAAACCTTGATTGTCAGCGAAAGGAGCGCATAAACGGGGCCTTCCTTTCTCTTGCCCGTTTCATATTCATAGTAGTCAACGCAGTCGGCAACCATAATCATGGGCATAAGCGTAACTGCGCTGAACTGAAGGCCGATGAGGAAGAGGAAAACATACATGACAATCTGCGGAGCAGAAGTGTATGCATAAACAAGATAGGCGACAACCGAAATCACAAAGCCGTAAATTGAAAGAGCAAGGTATGTAACCTTTTCGCCGAGCTTTTTGATAAGAACGGGAGTGATTGCCATTGAAATCATTGAGCCGACGGCGGTTGTGATGCCGAGGATAAGAACGAGATTCTGGCTTCCGATAAGGGCGTAAGCCGCCTGAACCTGAATGCCCATTGCCATCTGTCTGCCAAAGCCGAGGAAATATGAAACAATGACAAGAATCAGAGGCTTATTGCCCTTGATTGCGTCAAGCATATCCTTCGCCGTGTTTTTTTCTCCCGCAGTATAGGGAACTCTTTCCTTGCTCCACAAAACGATAAGAGCCATGAGAACACAGCCGAAAATTGCCGTAAGGATACCCGTGCCGAGATATTCGCCCGCTATCATGGGCGAATCCGTTTCGCCGCTTTTTACTATAACCTTTGAGCCTCCGGGAACAATGAGACAGATTATCGGAACTATGACACAGCAAGCTGAAAAGCCGATCTGCTTTGCCGTGTTGGCGATTGATACCACATTGGTTCTCTCCTCCGGGTTCGGAGTCAGCACCGCGGCAATTCCCTGGGTCGGAACATCGGCAAATGTCATGCCGAGGCACCAGATAAGCGATGTGATGAAAATATATACATATGTATAATTATAAGCAACGGGCTTTGCTACGCCGTCAACCGTTTCCGTGTGATGAAGAAAACCGAAGTCAACAAAAATCAGAGCCGAAAAAATCAGAAGAATGGGGATTGAAATCAGAATAAACGGCTTGAATTTGCCGAGCTTGCCGTTTGTGCTCTCAATTCTGTTGCCTATGATGGGATCAAAGATTGCAGACACAATTTTTGCCACAAGAATGA
The DNA here is from genome assembly GCA_051881555.1 of Acutalibacteraceae bacterium. Classification (GTDB taxonomy): domain Bacteria; phylum Bacillota; class Clostridia; order Oscillospirales; family Acutalibacteraceae; genus CAG-177. The sequence goes on along the minus strand of JBJEQC010000229.1, from coordinate 8,010 downwards.
TGATGCCGACTGCCGCAATGTCTGCGCCGAGAATCGAACCGTAAAACTCCGCCTGATAAGAGTTCAGCAGACCTACGATTGCCTGAAATCCGAAAAGGCCCAATGAATAGGCGAGGATTTCCTTGATACTCATATATTTTTTCATACGCTTTCCTCCCTTTGAATTCCGTTGCACGGATATCTGATTTTTTAATTTTATCACACATAAATATGTTTATCAACAATAAAATGGATAATCTCCGAAAAAAAGCTTCAAAAAACAAATTGAAAGGGTTGTTTTTCCGGGGCTTATATGATATAATAATTATAATATATGAATGCCTTTTTATTACACAACGGTTTTACCACGTGCATTCGGCATTCAAATTATTATTTAAGGAGTGTTTCAAAATGACAAAGTATGTTTGCCCCTGCGGCTATGTTTATGATCCCGAAGTCGGCGATCCCGATAACGGCATCGCTCCTGGCACACCCTGGGAAGAAGTTCCCGAGGATTTTGTATGCCCCGTTTGCGGTCTCGGCAAGGATATGTTTGAGGCTGAATAATCAATGACTTAAAAGCCCGACGGCAAACGAAGCATTCAGGCTTCACTGCTGTCGGGCTTTTTGCAAAGGGTAACGGTAGTAAACCGAACCCGTCAAAAATGCAGTATTAAAGCGATATTTGTCGCTTTCGATGTTGCCTTGCGTCAGCAAGGCTGCCATCTCAAGACAACAAATCTCATCTTTACTCCAAGCATTTTTGATGCTTTGCAGTTTATCGTGTGCAGATTTGGTCTTAATCGAGGCATAAAACGCAGTTAATCCTTTCGGATTAACGAGTATTTTAACGATGAGTAAGGGCAAATCTGCCACGAGAAACCGTGGTTCGGATTATCGCCGTTACCCTAAGGAGTGATACCGTGGCAAAATTTGAAGCAAGGCTTTCGGGAAGCTTTGATGATATGCTAAGAATCATCAATAATGCCGTTATGAACGGCAGTTCAACCGCAAGCATTGAGGATTCAAGCGATTTCTGCGTCGGCGGTTCAAGATGCGCCGTCAGAGTCTACGAAAGATTCAGCTACACAGGCAATAACCGTGTGAGCCTGAGCGTTACTCTTTTTCAGGCTGAGGGATTTCTTTTTGTTTCGGCAATCGCTTCGGGCGGAAGTCAGGCGGTTCTGTTCAAAATTAACACCTTCGGCGAAGAAGCGTTTCTCAGCACGCTTTCGGCAGAGCTGAAAAACTATATCATCTGACATATTAATTCAAAAAAGCAAAACAGATTACGGACCGATTAAACCCGTAATCTGTTATTTTTTTAATATCTTTTAACTTTCATTAGCCTTGCGGAATTGATAACGCAAATTATCATTGTTCCGACATCGGCGAAAATTGCCGACCACATCGGCGCAATTCCCGCAATTCCGAGAGCAATAACGATAAATTTAACAATTATGGCAAAAGCAATGTTGGATTTCAGAATCCTCATCGTTCGCTTGCTCTGATAAATCGTATCGGAAAGCCTTGAAAGGTCGGAATTCGTGAGAATAACATCTGCCGCTTCGCCCGCTGCCTGAGTTCCGAGACCCATTGCAACGCCGACATCCGATGCGGCAAGAACGGGGGCGTCGTTGATTCCGTCGCCGACATAGATAACGCCCTTTGAACCCTGCTTTATTTTTTCAAATTCCGAAAGCTTTTCATCGGGCAGAAGACCGCTTTTATATTCGTCAACGCCGCATTGACCGCAGACCTTTTTCGCCTGCTCAGCACTGTCGCCCGTCAGAATGACGGTTTTGGTTATGCCGAGCCTGCGAAGCTTTGCGACTGTTTCGGGCGCAGTATCTCTGACCTCGCCGTCAATTTCAATTGCTCCGACCGCCTTTCCGTTAAGCGCAACATAAACGGGAGCTTTCGGAAGAGAAGAAATATCGATTTCTCTGCCGGTCATAAGGCGTTCGCCGCCGCAGAGTATACTGCCCTCGGGAGCCTGTGCGCCCGTGCCGCCGCCCGCAATTTCCGTAAACCCCTCAACGCCCGAAATATCGGTTTCTCCGTTTTCGGCAACAATCGCCTTTGCAATCGGATGAGTTGAATAATATTCGCATTTTGCCGCAAGAGAAATTACATCTTCTCTTGTAAAATCTTCGCAGGAAAATACTTCGCCGACTCTCAATTCGCCTGTTGTCAGCGTTCCCGTTTTGTCAAAAACAACGGTATCCGCCTTGGCAAGAGCCTCGATGTAGCGGCTCCCTTTGATTATCATTCCGTTTTTAGCCGCCGCTCCCATTGACGAGAAGAACGCAAGCGGAGCGGACAGAACAACGGCGCACGGGCATGAAGCCACAAGCAAAATAAGGCTTCTGTAAATCCAGCTTCTCCATTCCCCCGTTATCAGCGACGGAACAACGGCTATCAGCACCGCCGCCGCAATAACCGCCGGGGTATAATATTTCGCAAAGGTTGCAACCGCTCTCTGTGCCTCGCCTTTTTTCTGAGCCGCCTGCTCAACCATTTCAACGATTCTCGCCGCAGACGACTGCGCTCTTTCGGCGCTCGCCTTGATTCTGACGGTTGAGCTTCCGTTTATCATTCCGCTTCGCAGAAGTGTACCCTCTCCGAAATGAACGGGCAGGCTTTCTCCGGTCAGAGCCGAAGCGTCAGCCTCGCCCTCTCCGTCAACAACAACGCCGTCAACCGGCACGGTTTCGTGAGGCAGAACAGCAACGGTATCTCCGACTTTTATTTCTTCCGCATCAACCTTTTTAAGCGTTCCGTCGGGCAAAACAAGATTCGCCGTGTCGCTGACTATTCCGAAAATTGCTTCAATCGACTTTCTGCTTCTGTCGCTCGCAAAGTCCTCCATCAGCTCGCCGATTCTGAAAAGCACGGAAACAACCGCCGCTTCAAAATATTCGCCGAGCAGAAACGCCGCAACAACTGCAATAACAAGCAGAATTGACTCGTCTATTCTGCGTTTGGAGAGCGATTTAACCGCATCAATGAAAACGGGCATACCGCTTATCAGAATTACGACGGTCAGAATAATGTTTCTGACCGTTGAGCCGAAAAACGGCAGAAATGAAATTCCGATTGCCACGGCACAAAACACTGTAATGATTATCGGCAAAGCCTTGTTTTCGTCTTTACCGTGCTCATGCTCATGACCGCAACCGCAGGCATCGATTTTTTGATGCTCATGTTCATGCTCATGCCCGCATCGGCAGGCGTTTTCTTTCTCTTTCATAATTTTTCACACCTCACTTATGAAGAACATGTTCAAGACCCGCTTCGAGAATTTCTCTGACATGGTCGTCATCGAGCGAATAATAAACCGTTTTGCCCTCACGCCTCGGTCTGACAAGCCCCGAGGAACGGAGAATGCGGAGCTGATGAGAAACGGCGCTCTGACCCATGTCAAGATGCTCCGCAAGATGAAGCACGCACATTTCCCCCGCCGTCAGAGCGGTCAGGATTCTGATTCTCGTGCTGTCTCCGAAAACCTTGAACAGCTCCGACAAATCATAAAGCACCTCAATGTTCGGCTCCTCGGACTGATTTATTGCATCGCAGATATGCCCTTTAACAAGCTTTTG
>JBJEQC010000229.1:0-4329 GCA_051881555.1 Acutalibacteraceae bacterium | reverse complement strand
CAGGCTCTTGCGGCGGAAAGCTTTGTCGGCGAGGGTGAAAAAACCGTTCTGCGCTCTCTTATCAGCGCAAACGCATTTTTTACCGATGAGGTTTTTGTTTTTAATCACCTTCCCGTTAATCTGAAAGCCGTCAAAGAAACAGCGGACGGCAAATTTGCGCCCGTCGTTTCCGAAAAAATCGGTTCTTTTGATGACCTTAAAAATATGCTTGAGGCAACCTACTCCGCCGATACGGCTCAAAAGCTTCTGGACGAAAATAAATATACTGAAATTGACGGAAAGCTTTATTTCGACATGAAATATGATATCGTTACTGAAAGCAAATATGACTGGAGCAGTTTTGAGCTTGATGCAGAGAACCGGGGAAACGGAAAATATGCTCTGACCGTTACGGTTAACGATGCCGACGGGAAAAAGGCTGAAATTGAAATGACAGCGGTTACAACGGACGGAAATATTCGTCTTGAGAACATATATTATTAATTTCTATTCAGGAGATATCCCATATGAGCGAGTTAAAATCACGATGGTTTAAAAGCATAAACCGTGAATGCCCGTTGGCGGAATATCCGAGACCGCAGCTTGAAAGAAAGGATTGGCTTTGCCTCAACGGCGAATATGACTACGCCGTTACGGACGAAAACGCAGAAAAGCCCGAAAGCTTTGACGGCAAAATTCTCGTTCCGTTTTCAATCGAGTCGTCTGCTTCGGGAGTTTGCAGGCCGCTCAAGCCGGAGGAGCGACTGTGGTATCGCAGATTCTTCACCCTCGGCGATGAATTCAAAGGCAAGCGCACTCTGCTTCATTTCGGTGCGGTTGACTGGCAATGCACCGTCTGGATAAATTCCGTCAAGGTCGGCGAGCATACGGGCGGCTACAACCCGTTTTCTTTCGATATCACAGACGCATTGACAGACGGCGAAAACGAGCTTGTTGTCAGAGTTTATGACCTGACAGATTCGGGGCATCAGCAAAGAGGAAAGCAGGTTCGTAAATCCGTAGGCTTCTGGTACACGGCAACCTCGGGAATCTGGCAGACTGTCTGGCTTGAACCCGTTAATAACTGCCGAATCGAAAGCTTAAAGCTTGTTCCCGATATTGATAAGGGCGTTATCGGCGTTAAGGTGAACTTTAACTGCGAATGCGTAGCGAAGCTTTTTGCAAAGGTTCTTGACGGAGACAAGGCTGTTTTTGACGGTGAAATACCCGAAAACGGTCAGATACCCGTTCCGAACGCAAAGCTGTGGAGCCCCGAAGATCCGTTCCTTTATTCATTGGAATTAACGCTTGACTGCGGCGGAGAAAGGGATGAAGTTTCAAGCTATTTCGGAATGAGAAAGTTCTCGATTGTCAAGGATTCGGGCGGAATCCCAAGGCTCGGGCTGAATAACAAGCCTTATTTTCAAAGAGGCTTGCTCGACCAGGGCTATTGGCCCGAAAGCCAGCTCACCCCGCCCTGCGATGAAGCAATGAGCTTTGATATTGAAGAAATGAAGAAGCTCGGCTTCAACATGATAAGAAAGCATATCAAGGAAGAACCGCTCAGGTGGTATTACCACTGCGACCGCCTCGGAATGCTCGTTTGGCAGGATATGATAAGCGGCGGTCAGTATATCGGAAACATCCTTGCGGGAGTTCTTCCGAATCTGAATATTCATGTCAAGGATAATATCTACTCAGCCTTTAAGCGTGGCAAGCCCGAATGGCGTGAGGAGTTCAGGCAGGAGCTTTTCGGAATGATTGAAAACCTGCAAAACTGCGTTTCAATCTGTTGCTGGGTTCCGTTCAACGAGGGCTGGGGTCAATTTGACGCAAAGGAAATCGGTCTGAAGGTAAAGGCGCTTGACCCGACAAGGTTTGTTGACCACGCAAGCGGCTGGCACGACCAGAAAGGGCCCGATTTCAAGAGCGTTCACAAATATATTCTTCCCGTTCACGCCCCGACAAAGCGCAGAACCGCGGGCAGACCGTTCGTTCTGAGCGAATACGGCGGCTACAGCTGGAATATCAAGGATCATGTCTGGAATCACGCCCGTTCGTTCGGTTACATAATGTTCCCGAACAGCGCCGCTCTGAGCAAGGCATATGCGAAGCTCCACAAAAAGCAGATAATTCCGCTGATTAAAAAAGGTCTCTGTGCAACCGTTTACACTCAGGTCAGCGATGTTGAATTTGAGGTTAACGGAATATACAGTTATGACCGTGAGGTGTTGAAATTAGATAAAGAAACCGTTATAGAGGTTAACAGTAATCTGACATTCAGATGATTTTTTAGAGTTTGTATAAGAGGTACGGTGGCTGTATGGCTGAAAATATTAACGCACGGACAAGGCTTATTTGCCTTATCGAAATTTTTACCATGTATTCCGACGAGAAAAACATTCTTTCAATTGATGAAGTATGTGAAAAACTCGGCGAATACGGGCATGAGGTTTCAAAAAGAAACGTTCTTGCCGACATTAAGCTTATTAATTCCACTCCGATGAAAATTATCGGAGTAAGCAAGCCCAAAAAAGGCTTTTATCTCGCAAAATCCTATTCGCAGGCTTCGCTTCATCTTATTCTTGAAGCGATTTTCTCCTCGGATATGCTTTCGGAAGAAGATTTTGAATATATCGAGAGCTATCTGCGGAGCAACACCTGCCTGCCGACCCTGAATCTGATTCTCGACACAACGACAAGCCTGAATTATGCTCTGCCGAAGCTTGACTATTCAACGGATGTGCTTTATAATCTCCGGATAGCTGTCAGAGATCATAAGCAGGCGAAGCTTGAAGTTTCGAGAAGCGTGCCCGAAAGATTCTTTTCGGACGCAAAAACCGTTGAACAAATCATAGTTAATCCGATAAGAATTGTTGTTTCCAACGGCTTTCTTGCTCTTATCTGCACGAGAGCCAACAGCCCGAAAAAAGCGGAATTTATCAACTTGCCCAGAATCAAATCCGCTGAGGTTCTTGAGGAAAAAACAAGCGGGTTCAACGGAGATTTCAGATCGGCGGTTAACTTCTTCGACGGCAGCCGTTCAAAGGCAAGCTTTGTGCTTGCGGATTGGCTGTTCATCCGCTTTAAGACGGAATACATTGAATTGGTCGAAAACCATTTCAACACTCCCGTCAAGTTCAGAATGGATGAGGAAGAAGGTTATTGCATTGCAAAAGCGTTCACAGCCATCACAAACGACCTTATCGGCTGGCTGTTTGCGCTCAGCGATAAAATTGAAGTCATAGCTCCGTGTCAACTGAAAAATTTCATGGCGGAGCAAGCAAAAAAATTATAAAAGAGGTATCTCAAATGAAAAACTCAAAAAGAAGCAGGATTTTAAAACAGCTTGCAGCCATACTGCTTGCAGTCATTCTCATTTTCTCACTCGCTTCATGCGGCAAGAATAAGACAGACAACAGTTCAAAATATACCGTTGTTCCGTCGGATAAAAAAGTTGCAATCCTTGTTGCTCCCGAGGCTCAGTACCCCGAGGATTACAGGGCTGCCGCAGAGCTCGCAAAGGAATATCCCGACAAGGTTGTTGTTAACGAATATTCCGACAGCCGTATCTTAAAGCCCGGTGATGCCGAAATCATCACTCTTTCAAAAACCGTTGCCGCCGATGAAGAAATCGGAGCAATCGTCTACGCAAGAGCAACCCAGTTTACCGCCTACGCCATCAATGCGGCAAAAGAAATCAATCCCGATATCGTTACTGTCTGCATTGAGCCGGAAGAATCTATTGACAAAATATCCGAGCTGTCGAACCTTGTTCTCTGCGCCGATTGGAGCGCAGCGGCTTCCGATATCGTTGCCGCCGCAAAGGATCAAGGCGCAAAATATTTTGTCGTTTTCTCCATTAACCGCCATATCAGCGAAAATCCGCTGATCTCAGCTGAAAACGCCGCAATCGAAAAAGCCTGCAATGAGCAGGGCATAACCTATGTTTATGACAGCGCAGTTGACCCCATCTATTCAACGGGAATCAGCGGAGCGCAGAAATATATCAGGGAATCCGTTGCAAGGCTTTACAGCAACAGCAAGATTGAAGGCTCAGATGTTGCGCTTTTCTCAACAGACAGCTCTGTTCAGTCAACTCTTGTTGAGGTTGCAAACGAAAAAGGTCTGATTTATGTCTGCCCCTCTTTCCCGACCGCATATAACGGCATCGGAGAAGTTTATGAAATTGCCGTTCCCGACAAAACAGCCGATGTTGACGCATATATCAAGAGCGCCAAGGAAGCTGTCAGCGCAGACACTCAAGGCAAGGCAAGAATCTCTCTCTATAAATTCCCGCTTGCTTCCTCACTTCTGAAAACCGCTGTTTACGGCGCATTTGAAATTCTC
>JBJEQC010000228.1:0-2269 GCA_051881555.1 Acutalibacteraceae bacterium | reverse complement strand
CACCCCTCGGCGCAAAGCTTCTCAAATCCCCCGCCGTTTCAAGCGGCACTCTCATCGGTCTTGACAAGAGTGCGGCACTTGAAATGGTCAAGGCGGGCGAAATAATGACGGAATATGACAAGCTCATTGACCGCCAGCTTGAAAGAGCCGTAATAAGCTGCACGGCGGGCTTTGCAAAGATTTTTGACGGAGCATCAAAGGTGCTTTCCGTCTGACGGAGGGGTTTGCATTGATTGACACCCTCAGCATTCTCTCAGCCTTGCGTGACCTTTATTCTCCCGAGGAGAGCGACGCCGAGCTTGTTCCTCTATGCACGGCGGCGGCAAAGGAGCTTTCGCCCAGAATCAGACCTCAGGCGGATCTCAGCGACTTCCGCCTTATCAATGCGGCGGCGGCAGCGGTCAACTACCGCCTTTGCCTTAAAAAGCTCAACTCCGCTCAGGGAGTAACCTCGTTCAAGGCGGGCGATGTCACGGTCAGCGTTTCGCCGTCGGTTTTGCTGGAGCGTGCGGAAAAAGAAAAAAGCGAAGCGCTCCTGCTCGCTCTGCCATTGCTGAATGATGACGAATTCGTTTTCAGGCAGGTGTGCATATGAAAATCACACCGATTTTTGAAGCCTATGGCAGACCCTGCGCCTTCCATTCGGCGCAGGGCGAGCCGACCGCCGAAATGAAAGCGTTCATCAGCCCGCTGAGATATAAAAATAAAATGTATCTCTACGGAGTCAACACCGAAATCGGCTATAACTCACAGGGGCATTATCTCTATATAGGTCCTCCCGACCCCGACCTGACCGCCGCCGCTGACGGCGGATACATCTCCTGCATGGGCGAAAAATACAGAATCGACAGAGCCGAAAAGGTATACAGGGGCAGCGAGGTATTCTATATTTGGGCGATAATCAGGGTTATCGTTGAAACAGATTGAAAGGAATGATTAACAATGAGCGAAATCAGCGCACTGCCGTCAAGCGTCGTTGCATGGCTTAAGGGCAGAGACGAGCTTTCCGATATAAGATTTCTGACCGAATTCCCGCCGATAAAGAAAGCCGTTCCGCTCAGGCACACGACAGTTGCGGTCGGCATCGGGAGCATGGAAATTGTTGATTCTTTTACCGAAAACGACGAGGGCGTGCTTGTTGAAAACGAATATTGCAGGCAGGCAAAAATCAATCTTCGTCTGTCAATCCACGCTCCGTTTTCATCGGGCGGCGAAGCGTGCCATTCGGCGTTCACCGACATTATCGACTGCCTGACCTTTGATTCGGGGCTTGATATTCTCGAATCGGGCTGTGAAAGCATCGTTGCCGACAGAGACACCGACGCCTTTGTGCTCAGCGCATGGGCAACGGTCAACGCATCGCTCTGCCCCGCTCAGAGCGGTTCGCTCGACTTCCCCTCATTCATCAGCAAGGAGCTTCTCTGCGGCAGTCACATCAACGACGGAAGCATTCATCTTTCCGCCGAACAGCAGACCTTCCTGCATGAGCCGTTCGTCTGCGGAACATATTTCGGAACGGGCGAAGCAACAAAAAGCTTTTCGCTCGGATTTGAGCCGAGCGTTGTTATCGTTATCGGCAACGGTCTGCCGCTGATGTATGTCAACCATGCCGCAGGCAAAAACTACGCTCTGAGTGCTGTCGGGCTGAGAGACGGCTCATCTCTCGGAATCGAGCTCTCATCAAACGGCTTCAAGGTAAAAAGCGGAGAATCTGCAATCTCCCGAAGCTGTTATCCGCTTCTCAACGAAGCAGGAACAACATATTTTTATATAGCATTCAGATAATAAAACGATCCGCCTCATCCGAATAAGGTTGGGGCGGATTTTCCGTGAGCCGTGCATATTTTTCGGAACGCCGAGGACGGCGTTCCGAAAAAACAGCTCTGTATAATGCGGGACGGGCGACCCGTCCCCTACGGTTGCCGCATGAAATCGCACAAATTAACGACATACCCGTAGGGTTCGGCGTCCCCGACGAACCAATTCGCCGCAGGCGAATAATAAGTACCCGGTTTTGGGACGATGTGGGCATCGTCCGCTACAAATTGAAAATAAAATCGTAGCCTTGCGGCTGTCCGAAAAACACATCAAATTCCACGGAACGCCGGGGACGGCGTTCCCTACCGAAAAATCATATATATCAACAGATACGGCATTACACTCAAACGGCGGGAGCAAGCCCCCCTACCGTTTCAGTTTATTTCTATAAATCCGATGTTAATATTTATCCGAATATTTCCTCAAACGAAACCTCAAGAATTTCCTTGAT
>JBJEQC010000227.1:0-2323 GCA_051881555.1 Acutalibacteraceae bacterium | reverse complement strand
TTTTTGAGCAGTTTCTTTATGAGCATACGCATTTTTGCTCTTGCAGACTCACGCTTTTGCCAGTCAATAGATTTGTTCTTTCGAAGAGTATCTGCAAGCTCTTTTGTAATGGCTATCAATTCGTCGTTTTCATAAAAATCCTTTATTGCCTGCGGCTTTGTGAGAGCGTCATAGAAAGCCAGTTCGTCGGCGGTCAGACCAAGCTTGTCACCCTCTTTTTGCGCTGCGGCGATTTGCTTTGCCAATTTCAGCATTTCATCAATGACTTCTTCGTTTGTAAGCATACCGTTGAGATACGCATTGAGGGAACGCTGCATAATCTCGCTGAACTTTTCGGATTTAACCACATTCGTTCTGCGATATACCGACACTTGCTCTGCAATAAGCTTTTTCAAGATTTCAACAGCAAGGTTCTTTTCCTTCATGTTGGCAACTTCCTGAAGGAATTTCGGGTCAAACAGTGAAAATTCTTCTTTTATGTCGGAGAAAAGATTGATAACGCCGTCGCTCTTGATACTCTGCTTTAAAAGCTCGTTGATTCTTGCATTCATTTCAGGCAAAGAAATCTTTTTCCCAGCGCCGGTATTTGACAGCCTGAGAACCAACACACGAACGGATTCAAAGAACGCCGCTTCAAATCTGCTGTCCTCATCAACCAACGACGAACAAAGCGACAACGCCTGATGGAGCATAAGAGCTTCTTTTACGAAAGAGTCTTTCTCGTCAGCTTTTTCTCTGCCGATAATAAAGTTAACTGCACCGCTGATTGTCTTTGCTCTTTCAAGGTCTGTGCCGGTTTTGAATTTGGAATAATCATAACCGTGGAACTTATCACGGCAGACAGACAGCTTCTCCAGAAACTTCGGATAAGCAACCTTTGCAACATCGGTATCTCCGTAATTCTTCTTATCACGGGAAGTATAATCGTTCATTGCCTGCTTTAAGGCGGTAGCGATTCCGACATAATCAACGACAAGTCCGCCCTCTTTGTCACGGAATACACGGTTTACACGGGCAATAGCCTGCATGAGATTGTGCCCGGACATCGGCTTGTAAACATACATGGTGGCAAGTGACGGCACATCAAACCCCGTAAGCCACATATCAACAACAATTGCAATTTTCATCGGGCTGTTGTTGTCTTTGAATTTTTTTGCAAGCTCGTCCTTGTGCTGCTTATTGCCGATAATCTCTCGCCATTCTTCGGGGTCATTGTTTCCGGAAGTCATGACAACGCCAACCTTTTCCGTCCAAGCGGGACGAAGCTCCAGAATGCGCTTATATATCTTCATGGCAATCGGGCGGGAATAGGCAACAATCATTGCTTTGCCCGTCAGCAAATTCTCACGGTTATTCTCGTAATGGTCAAGGATGTCGCAAACCAAAGAATTAATCGTGTTGTCGTTGCCGAGAACCGCTTCCATCTGTCCAAGCTCATGCTTGCTTTTCTCAATGACTTCTTCATCGGCATTTTGCGCCATAATGTCATATTCGGCGTCAATCAATTTTAGTGTTGCTTCATCAAGGTTGAGCTTGATTACACGGCTTTCATAATAAACCGGGCGTGTCGCTCCGTCCTCAACCGCCTGCGTCATATCGTAAATATCAATATAATTTCCGAATACTTCACGGGTGCTTCGGTCTTTGGATGATATGGGCGTTCCCGTGAAGCCGATATATGTAGCATTCGGCAGGGTGTTGCGAATGATACGGGCTGTGCCGATAACACGCTTTGCAACATCTTCGCCCTCTTCATTTTTGGTGATCTTTATTTTTTCGGTGAGTCCGTATTGACCTCTGTGCGCTTCGTCAGCCATAACAACGATATTACGGCGTTCCGAAAGCGGCTCATGGGACTCCTCGAACTTTTGCATTGTTGTAAAAATAATGCCGTTTGCCTGCCTGCCCGCAAGCAGAGATTTTAGATGTTCACGGCTCTCGGCGTGCATAGGCTCTTGCCTTAAAAAGTCCTTGCACTTTGCAAACTGACCGTAGAGCTGGTCGTCAAGGTCGTTTCTGTCTGTGATAACAACGATTGTCGGGCTGTCCAACGCTTCTTTTAGCAAATGAGCATAGAACACCATAGACAGCGACTTTCCGCTGCCTTGGGTGTGCCAAAATACGCCGCCCTTACCGTCGGTAACGGTAGCGTGTTTTGTGGATTCAATCGCTTTTCTGACCGCAAAGTATTGATGATACCCTGCAAGTATCTTAAACGAATTGATACCCTCGTTAGAAAAACAGATAAAGTTTTTGATTATATCAAGCAGTCGTGCCTTTTGGAACATACCCTCAAAGAAAGTATCAAATTGTGCATACTGCG
>JBJEQC010000226.1:0-10148 GCA_051881555.1 Acutalibacteraceae bacterium | reverse complement strand
TCCTCATCCTCGTCATACATAAGATAGCTCATGCCGACAACCGAGGTCATGTCTCTGATGCTTCCGATAACGCTTCCGAGGTAGATTCCCACCGGTCTGTCCTGCGGGCGGGTTTCGTTGAAGGTTTTAAAATATTCAAAATTGACTCTTTCGGGGGAATACTGCATTTTGGGCTTGAACAGGGTTTCAAACGCCTCTCTGTCCTTGAGCAGATAGTCATCCTCCGACGGAATTGAAGTTATTCCGGGCTTTATGCGCTCAATAATGCCGTTTGAATTCTGAACTCTCTTGCTTCCGTCAGGCAGTTCTTCAATAACCTTGTGCTCAAAGCCGGGCATCAGCCCGTTATTGGCTCCCGCCGTGCACGACCAGTTGAAATCCCAGCCGATAAGCTCGTCGAGCTTACGGTCGTTCTCGCTTCCGTCACGGTTGCCGCCCTCGGCAAGCTCACGGGGAATTTTGCCCTGCTCCGCCCATTCCGTGAGCAGTTCATCCCAATAGCCGAAATGAACGGCAGGCAGACGGTCAACATCCTTAAAATGCAGAATGTTCATCGCTCTTTCTCTGTTAGTCATGGCAAGTTCTCCTTATAACCCAATTTAAAACTATTATACCATATCCTTTTGCGGAAATAAATATGGTTTATTTGTTTTGCTCTCCTGCACCGTGAAACAAAACCATATAACAAAAAAGAGCCGCACCGAAAAATGCAGCTCCTTGATTTGATTTATTCCTGGTCAATATGCGCTTCCGCTTCAGCCTGAAGCTCGGGGTCATATGAGAGAATCGGCTTTTCATCCTTGTTTCTGCACTTGCGGTCAACATAGTTTTTCGTAATTTTCATAACAAGCGGGAACAGAACAATAACGCCGATAAGGTTCGGTATCATCATAAGTCCGTTGAAGGTGTCTGAAATATCCCATGCAAGCGAGGAAGTCATAACTGCGCCGAAAATAACCGTGCAGACATGAATAATCTTGAAAACAACGGTTGTTTTTGTGCCGAAAAGATATTCCCAGGCCTTTGAGCCGTAATGCGACCAGCCGAGAACTGTTGTGAACGCAAAGAGGAACATTGCAATTGCAATAAACTTTTCGCCGATGTTGCCCCATGAGAAAACGCTGTTGAAAGCGCCCGCAACAAGGGTTGCGTCGGAGAAGCCCTCGGCGCATGCGCCTGTCTTTGCGTCAAATACGCCTGAAGTCAGAACAACGAGAGCAGTCATTGTGCAGACAATCATTGTGTCGGCAAAAACCTCAAAAATACCCCACATGCCCTGCTTGACAGGCTCTCTGACATTGGAATTTGAGTGAACCATAACCGAAGAACCGAGACCGGCTTCGTTTGAGAAAACGCCACGCTTGAAGCCCTGGGTTACTGCGGCGCTGATTGCCGCACCGAGCGTTCCGCCGACAAAGGCTTCGGGCTTAAACGCATTGACAAAAATCGTTTTGAATGCGGGGATTATATGAGAATAGTTAACGCCGATAATAACCAGACTGCCTGCGATAAAGAGAATTATCATAAAGGGAACGATTTTTTCCGCAACCGAGGCAATTCTTTTGAGTCCGCCGAGGGTGATGAGCGCAACGAGAATCATAATAACAACGCCGATAATCAGCTTATAGAGCGAAACGCCGCCGAAAACCTGAACTGATGAGAGCGACTCAATTTCAAAAGCGGAGGCGATATTCGCAACGATCTTGTTGACCTGACCCATGCTGCCGATTCCGAAAGAGGCAAGCATCGTGAAGATGCAGAAAAGGAAGGCAAGTATCTTTCCGATGGTTTTGCAGCCTTTTTTGTTGCCGAGGCCGTAACGCAGATAATACATTGCGCCGCCCGACCATTCGCCGTCATCATTGCGGCGGCGGAAATAGATGCCCAATACATTTTCGGAAAAGTTTGTCATCATGCCGAAAAACGCCGCAACCCACATCCAGAAAACAGCGCCTGCGCCGCCGATGCAGATTGCCGCCGCAACGCCCGCAATGTTGCCCGTGCCGACGGTTGCCGCAAGAGCCGTGCAAAGAGCCTGAAACGGCGAAATTGCGCCCTTTTCTTTCGTATGACCGATAACATTCTTCTTGAAAAGGCTGCCTATTGTGTTTTTCCACCACAGGCCGATGTGCGAAACCTGGAAAAACTTCGTGCAGCAGGTCATAAGAATGCCCGTGCCGATGAGCAGGAGCAAACCGAATTTGCCCCAGACTACGCCGTTGACGGAACCGTTGATTTCCGCAACTCTGTTAAAAAATGCTTCCATGTGTTTTCCTCCGAACTGAAATAAAATAAAAAAAGTCGGATTACGGGGCGTAATCCGACAAAAAGTAACAAAATTATTCCGATAAACGGAAATGTAAAACTTTGTCCTTTTGCCTGAGAGATTAGCGGAAACCGCTTTGCCCCTTCGGCACTCAATTTAATGAGCTTCTCCAAAGTTATGTCCGTTTGCAGTCCCTTTCCCTTTCGGGAAGCCTGAGAGCGTTACTCCTTCGGCAGCATAGCTTCTTCTGCAAACATCATTCATAAATTTTGTTCATTATAACACCGTTGACAACAAAATGCAACAGTTTTTTATAATTTATCTGAGTTTCCTCTTTCATTTTTAACTTCATCGGCTTCACCGACGCCCGGATTGCAGCAGGAAGCACTCATCGGACAGCTTGAACAGCCGCAGCCGCAGGAGGATTTACCCTTTTTTCTGTTTTTAACCATGTTCACGATTATTGCCGCAACAACCGCCGCCAAAACCGCACAAATTATTATCGTTGCCGCATTTTCACAAAGCCATGCAAGCATATTTCATTCCTCCTGTTTTTCAAACTTTTCATTTCTCAGTTTTAACCGTCTTTGTCAGCCTTATAGATTCCTTGTAGGGCTTAAAAAGCATATATAGAATAAAGCAGAGAACCGCAACGGCAAAAGCAAGTCCGATAACATTCGGATTTCCCATGAACGCAGAGCCGAACTGATAAATCATCAGCGATACGGCATAGGCAAACAGACATTGATAACCGATAGCAAACCAAGTCCATTTGGCATTGTTCATTTCTCGCCTGATTGCGCCAATCGCCGCAAAGCAAGGAGCGCAGAGCAGATTGAACACAAGGAACGAATAAGCGCTTATCCCCGTGAAGGCTAAGCCAAGCGCCGAATAAGCATTTCCCGACGCTCCGTAGAGAATTCCCATCGTGCCGACGATATTTTCCTTTGCCACAAGCCCTGTTATTGAAGCGACCGTCGCCTGCCAATTGCCCCAGCCGAGAGGCTTGAAAATCCATGCTATTGCACCGCCGACCGCCGCAAGGAGCGATGAATCAAGCTCTTCCTCCGAAAGCATTCGGAAGCCTCCGTCTGTAAATCCGAAATACGATGTGAACCAAACAAGAATTGTCGAAAGAAGAATGATCGTTCCCGCTTTTTTGATAAACGACCATCCTCGCTCCCACATTGAACGAAGCACATTTTTAACGGTCGGCCAATGATATGCGGGAAGCTCCATTACGAACGGAGCAGGCTCGCCCGAAAACATTTTTGTCTTTTTAAGCATAATTCCCGACAAAACGATCGCCGCCATGCCGATAAAATAAGCTGAGGTTGCAACCCATGCGCTTCCGCCGAAAATCGCACCCGAAATCATTGCAATAAACGGCACCTTTGCGCCGCAGGGAATAAATGTTGTCGTCATTATCGTCATTCGCCTGTCACGCTCGTTTTCTATTGTTCGTGACGCCATGATGCCGGGCACGCCGCAGCCGACCCCGATAAGCATCGGAATAAATGATTTGCCCGAAAGACCGAACTTTCTGAAAACACGGTCAAGAACAAAGGCGATGCGTGACATATATCCGCAGGCTTCAAGAAAAGCAAGCAGTAAAAACAGCACAAGCATCTGCGGAACAAAGCCGAGCACCGCACCGACGCCAGCAACGATGCCGTCATTTATAAGCCCCGAAAGCCACGGAGCGGCTCCGACGGAATCCAGACCTTTCCCGACAAGCACGGGTATGCTCGGAATCCAAACACCGTAGTCCGCCGTATCGGGCGCGCCGTAGGCTTCTTTGTAATCCGTGTTGAGATATTGAGAAACTGCGTTTTCAAGCGTCGCTTTGGTTGTGTCCGGATATTCAGTTACCGCAAGCGTTTCTTCATCGGTTATTTCATAGGTAACGCTTGCGTCTGACGGAGTGAGAGCAATAAGCTGTTCCAACGCATCTTTTGCAGTAACAGCGTCAAAGCCCTCGGATTCTCCGTCCAAAGCTTCAGAAATTTCTTCATTTCCGTATTCTTCGGCAAAGGCTTCGATTATCTGATCGGAATCTCCGTATTCTTCGGCGGCTTCGCTGTAAGCGGCAGAGCCGATGCCGAAAAGATGCCAGCCCTCGCCGAACACTCCGTCGTTAACCCAATCGGTGGCGGGTGTTCCTACTGCAACCATTGAAATATAATAAACAAGGAACATCACAACGGCAAAAATCGGAAGACCCAGCCAACGGTTTGTGACGACCCGATCAATTTTGTCGGATGTTGTAAGCTTGCCTGCTGATTTCTTTTTGTAGCAATTCTTGATGATTTCACCGATGTAAATATATCGCTCATTTGTGATTATCGACTCTGCGTCATCATCTTCTTCGTCCTCAACCGCTTTTATATCCGATTCGATGTGCTCAAGGATTGACTTGCTCAGGTTCAGCTGTTCAAGTACCTTATCGTCACGCTCAAAAATTTTAATCGCATACCATCTCTGCCGCTCCTCGGGCAAGCCGTGAACGGCGGCCTCCTCGATATGCGCCAAAGCATGTTCAACCGAGCCTGAAAAAGTATGCAGAGGCACGGTTTTGCCGTTTTTCGCCGCATCGACTGCCGCCTGCGCCGCCTCGAAAATTCCCGTTTCTTTCAAAGCGGAAATTTCAACAACCCGGCATCCGAGTTCGCGGGATAATTCCTCGGTGTTAATCCTGTCTCCGTTTTTCCTGACAACATCCATCATGTTAATTGCCACAACAACGGGAATGCCCAGCTCGGTCAGCTGAGTTGTCAGATAAAGATTTCTTTCAAGGTTTGTGCCGTCAACGATATTAAGAATAGCATCGGGGCGCTCGTTGATAAGATAGTTTCTTGCAACAATTTCTTCAAGAGTATAAGGCGAGAGAGAATAAATACCGGGAAGATCGGTGATTATAACACCGTCATGCTTCTTGAGCTTTCCTTCCTTTTTCTCGACCGTAACGCCCGGCCAATTGCCTACAAACTGATTTGAACCCGTCAAAGCGTTGAACAGCGTTGTTTTGCCGCTGTTAGGGTTACCCGCAAGAGCAATTCTGAGATTCATGTTTCATTTCCTTTCTTTCTGATTAGTTTTAACTAACCGTATTTCATAAAAAAAGGGAATACTTTCCCCGATAATCCGAGCTATTCAATCTCAATCATTTCCGCATCTGCCTTGCGGATTGAAAGCTCGTATCCTCTTACCGTTACTTCAACCGGGTCGCCGAGAGGCGCAACCTTGCGAATATGCACCTCAACTCCCCTTGTGATTCCCATATCCATGATACGCCGCTTAACTGCTCCCTCGCCGTGAAGCTTAACGACTCTGACCGTTTCGCCGACATTTGCCTGCCTTAGTGTTTTCATTTACGACTGCCTCCTTATCTTTTAAGCAGAAAATTAAACCATAATTCTCTGCGCCATTTCCTTGCTGATTGCAATACGGGATTCTTTGACATTAACAATAACATTACCGCCGATGGTGCTGATTATCTTCACTCCCCCGCCAACAACAAATCCGAGGTTTTCAAGGTGAGCCTTAACCTCCTGCTTACCTCCGATTTTCTTTATGATTTTCTCTTCTCCGACTTCTGCAAGTGTCAGAGGCATCATAAAATCATCCCTTCCCGATATCAGATTGAAATTATGTTTTGCTGACTTATCCCGATATAAAATTGAGATTGGTTATAATTGACTTATCGCTATATCAAATTGGAATTAGTTTAAACTAACCCACTGTCAAAAAAATCAGGTTAGCTCCCACTAACCGATTAATATTATAGTTTAACCCGCTCTCTTTGTCAATAGTATTTTTTGATACTATGATTTTTTGTAACTTTTTTCAATATTGTTAGTTTAAACTAACCGCAACCTTGTGCGTTTTCACCTATTTTTCTGCCACAGATGAAAAAAGAGCCCTCGGAATCGGTGTGATTCCGAGGGCTTTGATAATCCCCGTTCGGGTAAAATTATCTCTTTGAGAACTGGGGTGCACGGCGAGCACCTTTGAGACCGTATTTCTTTCTTTCTTTCATTCTGGGGTCTCTGGTGAGGAAGCCTGCCTTCTTGAGTGCGGGACGAAGATTCTCGTCATACTGAAGAAGTGCACGGGCGATTCCGTGACGGATTGCGCCTGCCTGGCCTGTAACTCCGCCGCCGCCAACACGGCAAACGATGTCGAACTTCTCTGCTGTGTCTGTGAGAGCGAGAGGCTGACGAACGATGAGCTTGAGGGTTTCAAGACCGAAATAATCGTCTATATCTCTGTCATTGATTGTGATTTTACCTGTGCCGGCATAAAGACGGACTCTGGCAACCGAGCTCTTTCTGCGGCCTGTGCCGTAGAAATAAGGATTTGAATCGTACATTATTTATAGCCTCCCTTTCTTAAAATTCCCATGCTTCGGGCTTCTGGGCGGCATGAACATGCTCAGCGCCTTTGAATACACGAAGTCTGGTGAGTGCCTTACGGCCGATAACGGTATCGGGAACCATGCCTTTAACGGCAAGAGTCATTGCGAAATCGGGTCTTGTCTTCATAAGAGTGCTGTATTTAACCTCTTTGAGATGGCCGATATAGCCGGTGTGATGATAATACATTTTCTGATCAAGCTTTGCGCCGGTCAGAACTGCCTTTTCAGCGTTGATGATGATAACATGATCGCCGCAGTCAGCGTTAGGGGTGAAAATGGGCTTGTGCTTGCCTCTGAGAAGCTTTGCAGCTTCAGCAGCAACTCTGCCCATCGGCTTACCTGCTGCATCAAGCACATACCACTTGCGGGTGATGTCGCCCGCTTTAGGCATATAAGTTGACATAACTTTTCCTCCGTTTATTTTTTTCGTGCTTGCATATCTTATCACACCGACGGAAATATGTCAATAGGTTTTTTTGAATTTTTTAATTTACATTCTGCAATCTCTCGTTTTCTCGTTTTTTCTCGTGTTTTCAGTGCAAAAGCTCGCTTGCGATTTACAAAAAAATTTTTAAATGCACCGATACTTTTTCTCAGATTGACAATTCTGACAAAAAACAAGGACGAAATTTACAAAAAATTTTCAAACAAATTTAACCTTTGATGTTAACTTTTATCAAATTGTATGTTATAATAATAATCCGAGTGAAAAATTATCGTTTTCTGCCTTTTTCGGGCAAATTTGAGATATAAAGGTGATGGCTGTGGGCGACAGAAAGAAAAAATCGGGCGGCTTCGAGGACATCTCGAGCTACAGCAAGCCGACCGGTTTCAAAAACAGATTGAAATATTTCTTTACTTTTAAATTTAAACCGTTTTTTCTTAAAAATCAGAAACGCAATCTGAAAGCGATTCTCAGCATATTTATCTGCCTTGTTATCGTTGTTTGTGCCGCAGGCGGCGCATATCTGAGAAAGGTACTTTCTCTCATCAACCACGATACGGGCGATTTCGGCAATCCCGACCTCACCTTTGTCGGAGATGTTGACGACGACCTCAACGAAACTTATAACACAATTTCCGACATTGCAAGCGCAAACTCAA
Organism: Acutalibacteraceae bacterium; assembly: GCA_051881555.1. Lineage (GTDB taxonomy): Bacteria > Bacillota > Clostridia > Oscillospirales > Acutalibacteraceae > CAG-177. The sequence goes on along the minus strand of JBJEQC010000226.1, from coordinate 2,361 downwards.
TCAAGGAGCTTCTGCGCTCCTGGGCAACCAACAACGGCGAAAAGCTTAACAGCAAAAAGGTTATCAATGTTCTGCTTATAGGCGAGGATCAGGAGAACGGCTCTCACCGCTCGGATTCCACCCTGCTTCTCTCAGTCAACACAAGAACCAAAAAAATCACAATAACCTCTTTCCTGCGTGACTCCTATACCTACATGGACATCAACGGCAGCGAGAGATTCGACAAAACGAATCATTCATATGCTTGGGGCGGCGCAACGAAGCTAATGGAGGTTATCTCGGACAACTATAAGATCGAAATTGATAAATATGTCACCATCGACTTTGAGTCGTTCGTCAAGGCAATCGACGCTCTGGGCGGCGTTTCCGTGCCGATAACCGAAAAAGAAGCGGATTTCATGAACAGAACGACGAAATGTAAGGGCTTCACAAGCGGCGACAGTGTTCTGCTTGACGGTCAGCGTGCATTGATTTATGCAAGAATCAGAAAGCTTGACAGCGAGGTTGAGAGAACGAGAAGACAGCGTGAGGTAATAAGCTCCGTAATCAGGAATGTAAAAGCCTCATCGCTGAGCGATCTTAACAATGTTATTGAAACCTTCCTCCCCTATGTCACGACCAACTTCAAATCAAGCGAAATTCTTTCGCTCGGCACTCAGGCACTCAGCAACGGCTGGCTGAAATATGAGATTGTCAGCATGGTTGAACCGTCAGAGGAATTACGATACGGCGTTGACAATTTCAGAACCTATTCTTACAATGGTCTGTTCGTATGGATTGTTGATTATATCAAGGCGGCAAGAGAGCTTCAGCTTGCGCTTTACGGTCAGACAAACATTGAAATCAACCCCGCAACCCATATTTCGGCGATTGACCTTGCCAAGGGTTCGGTAAGTTCGGGCTCGGACGACTATTACAATGATAATGATTATAATAATGATTCCGACGAGGATTACGAAACCCATTATTATACCGAAGCGGAGCCGACAACCAAAAAGAAAAATGTTTTCAGCTGGATAGGCGGCAGTGATGACGATGAAGAGCCGTCAACGGATGACCCGTATTCGGGCGGCGATTATGACGAAACCGAAACGAACGGATACGACACTCCGACCGAGGACTACGGCGGCGACGAAGACCCCGGTGAAGCTGCTCTGCCGTCGGATTCGGGCATTCGCATCACCCTGCCTTCAATAAACACTCCATAATATATAATGTATAGAAAAGAGCGTACCCGATTCGGATACGCTCTTATATTTTTAATCCTATTTCAAATATTTTCCGATAAATTCCTTGACCTTGGCGTCATATTCTTCCTTTGCGTCATAATAGCTGTAGGCATGAATTGCGCCGGGAACGGTTAAAATATCTTTGGGCGTCGGGCAGGCGTCATAAAGTCTGCCGCACATTTCAAAGGGAACAAAGGTGTCATCCTCGCCGTGAATGAACAAAACGGGGTTCTTTGCATTCGGCATCGTGCCGAGCGGGTCAGCATCGCTCCTGAGGTCATATTTTGAAAACATCCGGCAATAAGCGTTGGTTACTCTCGGCGAAACCCTCATCTTGATGCCGACGGTTTTTTGCATCGTGTCGCAAACCTGCTCAAACGCATTTGTGTATCCGCAGTCCTCAATAACCGCCTTGACCTGATCGGGCGGATTCGTGTTGTTGACAAGCATGACCGTTGCCGCACCCATTGAAACTCCGTGCAGGACAATTTCTATATCTTCGCCGAAACGCTCAATCAGATAGTTTATCCAAAGCTTGATATCCCTGCTGTCATGAGAGCCGAAGCCGATTTTGTTGCCGTCGCTTCTGCCGTGACCTCTCAGATCCGGAATCAGATAGTTAAAGCCCAACTCATCATGATAGAGCGGGAAAAACTGACTGCATTCGTCGGGGCCGTTGCAGTTGTGGCCGTGAACGCAGAGAGCAAAACTCTTTGACGGTTTCTCGGCGGGCACAAACCACGCCCTGAGCCTGAACATGTCAGGAGAAATAATTTCAAGATCCTCGGGATTATGAGAAAACAGATAATCGTTATTCTTTTTTCTGACCTCCGCTCTGAGGATTTTTTTCGGCTCGGTTTCGGGTTTTTTGTTTCGGTTGGAAACGCAGGCGCTCTTATAGCCGACCGCCCCTAGAGACGCCAATCCCAACGCTCCGGCAGCAACTGCGCCCGTCAAAGCTTTATTTCTCTTTTTCACATTTATGCCCCCTTTTCTCTTATTATATCAGAGGTTACTCAAAAATGCAATCGGACGAAAATTAATTATTGTTGCAAGAATATTAAATATTTTTCAAAAATCTGCGTTGTAAATAGATGTGACCCAATTTGGGCAAAAAATAAAGTCAAGATAT
>JBJEQC010000225.1:0-2334 GCA_051881555.1 Acutalibacteraceae bacterium | reverse complement strand
CCGGAACGCTGAGGACAGCGTTCCCTACGAGAAATCGTTATATATCAACAGATACGGTGTTGCAAACAGACGGCGGGAGCAAGCCCCCGCCCTACTCTCACCTATTACATTTTATCACTTCACTTTTCACTCAAAAACAGCTTTTGCGGAGCAATTACAAACGGTCATAGGCGGAGCCTATCCATAATTTGCGGAGCAAACTTCATTTTTGCGACAGCAAAAACATCACGTGCCGCAGGCACACATCACTTCATCATTTTTCTATCGGGCGAACTCAGTTCGCCCCTACCATGTTGCCAATGATTTCTGCTGTTTTTCGGAAAACGGTGGCTTTCTTTATCAGGCTCCCTCAAGAGGGAGCTGTCGCCCGCAGGCGACTGAGGGAGTTAATAATCAGCTTTTGCGGAGCAATTACAGTCGGTCATAGGCGGAGCCTATCATTAATTTGCGAAGCAAACTTCATTTTTGCGAAACAAAACGGGCGACCACACAGGGTCGCCCCTACCTTCATGTGCCGCAGGCACACTTCATTTCTTCATTTTTTATGCGGGGCGAACGCAGTTACCGCCCTACTGCTGAATTTCAATCTGCTTCACCCTTTCCTCTCCTATGTTTTCAAGGCAGACGAAGCTGCCGCTGACCGTGAAGCTGTCGGCGGCTTTTTCCGTCTTTATGCTCTCGCTTTCAACCTTCATATATCTGAAATCAGCGGTGCATTTATCAAAAAATCTTGTCACGGCAAGAAGCTGTGCTTTTTCATCGCTCAATGTTATCTTGCAGGGCTCAAGAACCTTTTCGGTGCGCTTGATTATCCCCATAGGCAGGGTCACACCGTTAATAAAAAGGTCGCTTTTTTCGCTGTAAGCGGCTTTCCCCGCCCTGCCGAGCGGAATTGAAAAGAAAAGAAAATTTATAACATAGGTCGTTCTGCTGTCTATTTCTTTTTTAGCGGAAAGCTTCTTGTTCTGCAATACTTCTGTGCTTCGGTTCGTTCTCGCAACAACATATCCGCTCGCCCTGCAAAAGCTGACGGTTAAATCCTTATTTTCCTCAATGCCGCTTATCAGCAGGTCACCTTTCAGCACGGGATTGCCGACCTTTTGCTCCTGAGTTCCGTTAAACGGTCTGAGCAGAACGATTTGCCCGTCTCTTGCGGCAACGATATCGGCGGGTGAGCTGTCGGCGTCAATGTCGGGAGAAATAATTCTCTCTCTGACCTCGATTCTCGCCGCACTGCCCTCAATATTGATATTCAGCCAAGAAAGCTCGGGCAGTTCCCTCAAAGCGGCAATTTCAACCGAACCGATATCGATTCTGCCGCCTGCCGCTCCTTTTCTGACTCCGAGCTTTTCAAAAACCGCCGTTATTTCTTCCGACGGAACTCTGACATTGCCCGTCACGTCGATGCTCCATATCCGCGTTGACAAAACCGAAATCAAAGCAGCGCAAACAATTGCGCCGATAAGCACGCCCACCCTCCTGCTGTGGCGTGCCAAAAAAAACGGCAGACCGCATTTCTTCTTTATTCTGACCTTCATGCCCGATTTCCGGGCGGCGGAACGGATTCGGCGGTAAGCTCCGCAATCCGTGCAGGCGGTAATAACCGAATTTTCGCATTTCAGATCCCAAAGCGTTATTTTATTCCGTCGGCAAAGATTGAGAAATCTTTCGGGGAAGCCGCCGCTCGCCGTAAACATGACATATCCGAAAAACATTCTCAGAAATTTCAGAATGAGCATAATGCGCCTCCTAATTGCTGAAATCAACGCAGGTGATAACACCTTTTATGATTGCCTGACCGTTCTGCATTGAAACCACCGTCAGCTCACAGCCGCAGATTCTGACCGTCAGCCTGCCCGTGTTCAGGGCAATGGCTCTGTCGCCGTATTCCAGAACGCCCTGACAGCCCTCGATTATGGCTTCCCGATTGCCGTTAAGTTCGATATGCGCATAGCCTGAAACGGCGTCCTGAGGCAAATCAAGGCTTCGGCTGATTGAATCCATGATTTTTTCTCCCCTGCCGCCTGCACTTCGGCTTTTCTTTCTCATCTTGTTTTCCCTCTCTTTTTCTTGCCGTATTTATATATATTTATGGATTATAAGCAATAAAAAGAACCGAGACAACATAGAATGAAACCGAAACGGAGGTTGCTTGATTTGAAAAAGAACGGTTATGCCGCCGCAATTTCGGGGGTTTTTCTTTTTGTGCTGTTTTATTTGTTTTCCGAAGAATTTTTGCAGGGCTTCAGGGCGGGTCTGCTCAACTGCGCTGAAATCGTCATTCCGTCGCTTTTCCCTTTTCTTGCCGCCGCTTCGCTTTCGGGAGCGGGAGAG
>JBJEQC010000224.1:0-10189 GCA_051881555.1 Acutalibacteraceae bacterium | reverse complement strand
TAATTGCATTCCAATATATTTCAGGGAACGCATAGCCCGATGCGGCGTGGGTTGCACCCGGAACGACAAGCCGCTCTTTTTCACATGAAGCGTTGTTGAAAAGGGGATAGTTCATCCAGAACGGAACGGTTGAATCCTTGTCGCCGTGGATAAACAGCGTCGGAGTTTTTGAATGCTTGACCTGCTCCAGGGCCGAGGCGTCCTTGAGGCTGAAGCCGAGAATGAGCCTTGCGGCAGGCTCGGCGATGTTCAGAATTACATTTGCGGGGATTCGGGTCTTTTCTCTTATCTGAACCGAAAACTGGTCGCAGAGCGAGGTGAAGCCGCAGTCCTCAATGCAGCAGATAACATTGTCGGGCAGAGCTTCGCCCGTTGCCATCATAACGGTTGCGGCGCCCATTGAAACGCCGTGAAGAATGATTTTTGCTTCGGGGTCTTTTTCAACAATGGCGTTGACCCAATCGACAATATCAAGCCTGTCAAGCCAGCCCATTGTGCAGTATTTGTGTTCGCTTTCGCCGTGACCTCTGAGATGCGGCAGAATAACATTGAAGCCCATGTCAAAGAATCTTTTGGCGTAGCAGGCGTTCTGATAAGGCTCGCCCGTGTAGCCGTGGCACGAAAAGGCATAGACATGGCTCGGCTCCTCAGCCTGATAATACATTGCATGAAGACGGGTGCCGCTTCTGTTCATCATTGAGATGTTGTCATAGGCTCTCTCTTTGTGGAATTTCTGACCTGCCAAAGCTTCATCGCTTTCATAGAAGCACCTGCTGTCATCATCCGAAACAACTCCGCCCGACGAAGCAACCGCTTTGATTCCGTTTTTGCTGAGATTCATTTCAATGAAAGCACTGCCGGCGGCAAGCCACGCAGAGCCGATAACCGCTCCGGGAACGGCTATTTTTTTGAATAAGCCTGTTTTCTTTCTACTCATAAATTATTCCTCCGTTTTATAAATAAAGCTGCGCAGACCCAAAGAATGCGCAGCTTTACGCAGTAACCGCACTTTTCGGTTACATTAATCGTGATATTTGAATCTTTGAATTTTTGATGTGGTGGTTTTAACAAACTCGGTGCGTCTGACCTTGAAGCTGGCGATTCTCTTGTATGACGGAAGCTTTTCGTTAACCGCTTTGATTACCTTGCTGAAAATATCCGTCAGCTCTTCATCGGTAATTTCATCCTTGTTTTTGCCGAAACGCTCTTTGATTTCTTCAAAATTGGGGAAAATTCTTGCGCCGATGATGGTTTCACCCTTTTTGTTTTCATCGCCGAGAACAAGGCATTCGCCGACGAGCGGGTCTGTGCTCAGGTGATATTCAAGCTCCTCGGGATAAATGTTCTTGCCGTTGCTGGGAATGATAACATTTTTGCTTCTGCCGGAAATATAGAAGCGGCCTTTATCGTCAACTCTGCCGAGGTCGCCCGTGTGAAGGAAGCCGTCTGAGTCAATGACCTTTGCGGTCTCCTCGGGGTTGTTGTAATAGCCGAGCATAACCATCGGGCCTTTAACGCAGATTTCGCCGATGCCCGTTTCGGGGTCGGGGTCAAGAATCTTTGCTTCGCTGCCGGGAATGGGAACGCCAACCGATTCCGCAAGATGAAGCTTATCATGGTTCATTATTGCAAGAGGAGCGCATTCGGTCAAGCCGTAGCCGAAAACAATCTGGATTCCGAAAGCCTTGAAATCTTCAAGAATCTGCGGGTTGATGGGAGCGGCGCCGCAGATAATAAGCCTCATTGAGCCACCGAAGGTGTCAATAATTTCTTTGAAGAAAACCTTTTTGAGGTCAAGACCGACATATGAGCCCATTTTGCAGAGAACCTTGCCGATTTTGAAAAGGGTTTCGCCGTGAGGCTTTGATTTTATCGCTTTCATAAGGCGCCTGTGAATTGTTTCGAGAATAAGGGGAACCGAAACAAAGACAGACGGGCTGAACTCCTTCATGTTGTTAAGAACATACTTGAAGCCGTCGCAGAAAGTGACCTTCGCTCCGCAGTAGGGAGCAAAGAAAAGAATGATCGTTGATTCATATGTGTGGTGGAGGGGGAGCATAGAGATTCCGCAGTCTTCGGGCTTGATTTTCAGAATGCCCATTGCAGACATAACCTCAAAGCAGAAGTTTCTGTGGCAGAGCATAACGCCCTTTGAAGTGCCTGTTGTTCCCGAAGTGAAAATAAGCGAGCACATTGCATCGGGGTCGATAACGGCGTCAAGATAACGGGTGTCGCCGTCTTTAAGAAGCTGTTTGCCCTTTCTGAGCAGGTCGGTGATTGTAACAATACCCTCCTGAGGATCCTCACGGATGAGAACTATCTGAAGATCCTTTTTAAGCTCGTCCTTTCTCTCGTTGAGCTTGGCTGCAATTTTCTTGTCGCAGAAAATAAGCTTAACATCGGAAACATTGAGAATGCTGTTGATATCGTCAAACATCAGTTCTTTATCGATGGGCACGATAACGCCCACGCCGAGAACGGTTGCCATGTATGAAAGGCACCATTCATAGCAGCTCTCTGCACAGATTGCTATTCTCTGACCCGAAAGCCCCATGTCAACAAGGGCGGTTCCGAGGCGGTCGATGTGTCTGCGATATTTTTCGTATGTTATTTCGTAATGCTCGCCCTTTCTGTTCTTGATTTCAAATGCAGGGCGGGTGCCGTATAATTCAACACTCTGATTGATCAAATCTCTTAAATCTTTTATTTCTCTTACCTTGTAAAAAGGCTTAGTCAAAGAGACACACCTCCAAACACAAATGTATCAATATTTTATCATAACTAAAACGAAAAATCAATAAATAAATTCTTAATAATTCTCTAATTATTGCACATATTTGGTGGATTTGTCACCTTTTGACCGCATATTTTGTGTTTTGCTGCAATAAACGGGCATTGACCGCCGTCAGCCAATGCCCGTTATAAAAATTAATCCGAAAAAACCGTATTATTCAGTTTTGGGAAGAAGCGAAAGGGATTTTTCAAGCTCCTCGTCGGTGGGAATATAATCGCCCATTGTTTTGTTGTTGAATGATTCGTAAGCGGTCATGTCGAAATAGCCAGTGCCTGTAAGGCCGAAAAGAATTGTCTTTTCTTCGCCTGTTTCCTTGCACTTGAGAGCCTCGTCGATTGCCGCTTTGATGGCGTGCGACGATTCGGGAGCGGGGAGAATGCCTTCTGCTCTTGAGAACTGAACGGCAGCGTCAAATACTGCTGTCTGCTCATAGGAGCGGGCTTCGTCAATATAGCCGTCATGATAAAGCTTGCTGATGATGGGCGACATGCCGTGGTAGCGAAGTCCGCCTGCGTGGTTTGCCGAGGGGATGAAGCCGCTGCCGAGAGTATACATTTTTGCAAGCGGAGTAACCTTGCCCGTGTCGCAGAAATCATAGGCGTATTTGCCTCTTGTGAGTGAGGGGCAGGAAGCGGGTTCAACGGCGATGAAATAGGGATTCTTTGTGCCGTCAAGCTTATCCTTCATGAATGCGGAAATAAGACCGCCGAGGTTTGAGCCGCCGCCTGCGCAGCCGATGATGATGTCGGGATACTCGTCATACATTTCCATAGCGGCCTTTGATTCAAGACCGATTATGCTCTGATGGAGCAGAACCTGATTGAGAACCGAGCCGAGAACATAGCGGCAGTTATCGGTTGTAACTGCTTTTTCAACCGCTTCCGAAATTGCACAGCCGAGAGAACCGGTTGTGTCGGGCATCTCTGCAAGAATCGCACGGCCTGCGTTGGTGGTGTCGCTGGGGCTGGGGATGATTTTTGCGCCGAAGGTTTCAATGACATTCTTTCTGAACGGCTTCTGATAGTAGCTGCCCTTTACCATGTAAACGGTAAGGTCGAGTCCGAGGTAAGCGCACGCCATTGAGAGCGCCGTGCCCCACTGACCTGCGCCGGTTTCGGTTGTCAGGTGGGTTATGCCCTGAGCCTTTGCGTAATAAGCCTGAGCGATGGCTGAATTGAGCTTATGGCTGCCCGAAGTGTTGTTGCCCTCAAATTTATAATAAATCTTTGCGGGAGTGCCGAGCTTTTCTTCAAGGCAATACGCTCTGATGAGCGGTGAGGGGCGGCACATTTTGTAGAAATTAATGATTTCATCGGGAATGTCGATATATCTTGTTGTGTTGTCAAGCTCCTGAATGCAAAGCTCATGGCAGAAAATCGGGTCGAGCTCTTCGGGCTTGGTTATGGGCTGAAGCGTTCCGGGATTGATAAGAGGTTCGGGGAGCTCTTTCATATCAGCACGAATGTTATACCACTGTTTCGGAATAAGCTCCTCGGGAAGATTAATGCGGTAGGGGATGTTCTTTTTGTTTGACATAATGATTGACTCCTTTCGTGCAATCTGAAATTAAAAAATGATAATAAAAAAACTCCTGTCCCTGAAAAACAGGGACAAGAGAATGATTAACAAAACTCCTGCGGTACCACCCATATTGACATATAAACTGTCCGCTCATTTAACGCACCAACATGCGTTCTTCGCTGATAACGGGTGAAGCTCCCGTCGGTCGCTAATTGCAAAAAATGCTTTCGCTCCGCCCTCGGAAGTCCATTCAATCTGAGCCTGTCTGCCGCAATCGCACCGCCTGCGGCTCTCTGAAAGACGGTTTTCAAACCTACTAATCTTCCTCATCGGTTTTGATGTTGGTGTGATTATAGCACCGTAAAAACCCGTTGTCAAGAGTTTTTTGCAAAAAATTTTTGTATTTTCTTACAAATTTTCGCATAAAATCTTGTTAGCTTACTCAATTGAATTTGCGCCGTTTAAATGATAGAATGTAATAAATTACTAAATAAAAACGGAGAGAAAAGCCATGAAAGAAAAAAAGTCCTCTCAGGAGATTTTGAGAGACGGCTATGTTCCCAACGGGCGGCTGTTTTCTTATGCGGCGGGTATTGCGGGTCAGAACATGAACTACTCCTTCATCAATGGCTGGCTGTTCTATTTCTGCAATAATGTCCTGAAAATCAGCGCAAACGCCGTCGGATACATAACGAGCATCAGCCGACTGTGGGATTCTGTCAACGACCCGATAATCGGCGCCCTGATTGACCGCCATGTTTTCAAAAAGACGGGAGAAAAGCTCAGACCTTATCTTATTTATCTTCCGCCGATAATCGGTTTGCTCAGCGTTCTGATGTTCACCGATTTCGGGGTCGGAAGCAAGGTTTCGGTTGCGTTAATTCTTATTTTTTATCTGCTTTGGGATGTGTTTTATTCCATGCAGGATGTTGCTCTTTGGGGAATGCTTGCGCTGTCCTCACCGCATTCCGAGGAACGGGCGAGGGTTTCCCAATGGACGGCAATCGGCGTAACTGCAGGCTGTGCATTAGCCGGAATATTCCCCCTTGCCAAAGACTTTGCCGTTTCAAATCTCGGAATCAGCATGAAAACCGTTTTCTTCGTCGGCTCTTTGATTCTCGGCCTCGGCGGTCAGGCGATTTCGCTTGCTGCGGCAAGAATGAAGGAATCCGTCAAGGAGGAGAAAAAAGAGGGCGAGAGCTTTCTTGAAGCCGTGTTCGTTCTCCGCCATAACAGAACGCTCCTGCTTATTTCTCTTGCAAGATTCCTTGAATACATCAAGCTTTCCGTTCCGTGGGCTTATTTCTTTGAAAGCCAGGTATCATATAAGGTCGGCAATATCGAAATCGGCGGAGGCACGGCTCAGTTCCTTTACGGCGGACTTACCGGCGCACCGGGCACTCTTGCGATGTTCGCCGCAACCAAAATCGTTGATTTTGTCGGCGGAATGAAGCGTGTTCTGATTTTAGCGCAGGTTTCATCGATAGTTCTGAGAACGGTTTCATTTTTTGTCGGCTTTAACAGTCTTGGCAAAATGCTTGTTACCATTCTGCTCATGGCGATTCAGGGCATCCCCGCAAATATGGTTAGCATCGCCCAGCGTTCGCTTATGAGCGACTCAATAGACTATGTTGAATACACAACGGGCAAGCGCACCGAGGGAATAACATTCTCCATGCAGAATTTCACAACAAAGCTCGGCGACGCTCTTGCGCTTTTCATCAACGGTAAGCTTTTAACCCTTGTAAAATATGACCAGAATATCGCAATGACCGCTCAGAATGCAACATTCATGAAGTGGCAGTGGCCGATGTTCATTCTCGGCCCCGTAGTCGGCGCAGTTCTTTATCTTATCGTTATTCTTTTCGTTAAAGACGATAAAGAAGAAAAGAAAATGATTGAACGGGAGCTTAAAAAGCGCCGTGACGAGCTTGCCGCAGAATCGGCGGCAGAGCTTGAAAAGGTAACTGCCGAATAAAATTAAAAACATATAAAAACCGCTCCGAAAAGCCCTTAAAAAAAGGCAACGGAGCGGTATTTTTGCATTATTTACGGTTAATTAAAGCATTTCAATCATTCTTCTGAGGTTGTCAAGTCCGATTTCAATTCCGTCAAGGCATTTTTCGATTCCCTCAAATTCAACGCTGACGAAGCCGTCATATCCCGATGCTTTTGCAACGGAAAGGCATTGAAGAACGGGGATATCTCCGTGGCCGATAACTGCGCCTCTGAGATAATTACCGCCCCTTGATTTGAAGAAGCCTTTGCCGGGATTCAGCCCGTTCCCGCTCTTGATATGAAAATCCTTGGCGTGAATGTGCTTTATGTACGGCGCAAGTCTGCCGGCGGCGGATGCGCTGTTTTCGTCCGCACAGGCGAAGTTGCCGACATCGAGAAGAACGCCGAAATTCGGGTTTCCGACTCCCGTGACGATTCTTTCAACCCTTTGGCTCTCCTGGCAGAATGTGCCGTGATTTTCAATCATCGTAACGATGCCCTTTGACTGAGCGTATTCCGTTACCCTTTTGCAGCCGTCAACAAGCACGGGCAGAACCTGCTCAAAGCCGACATAGCTTTTCTGCTCTTCGGGGATTCCCCATGCGGCGTCGTGGCGAAGACTGCGTGCGCCGAGGATTGAAGCAATGTCAACCTTGTGGCAGACTCTCTCAACCTCTGCGTCAACGCCCGTATCCCTGAGCATATTTGCGCCGATGGTGTAGCTGATAACGGGCAGAGAAAGCTTTTCGCTTTCTTCCCTTATCATTGAAGCGTATTCTTCCTCGCTGACGCCCTGAGGGGGGTCAAGGTCGATAAATTCGATACCCTCAAAGCCCATATCCTTTGCTTTTTTCATAATGCTGAGCTGCGTTTCACAGCCCGATGAAATGAGCTGCTGAAAGCTGTAGCTGCTGACTCCGATTTTCATGCTTTTCAACCTGCCTTAACCTAAATCTTTAAGAAATTCAACCGCTTTTCTGATGTCCGCTTCGGGGTCGTCGCCGACCTCTCTTTCAATTGTCAGGAAGCCCTTGTAGCCGATATCTTCAAGTGCGGCAAGGTACTCCTTCCAGGGAACCTGACCCTCTCCGAGAGGAACTTCAAGGAATGATGAATCGGTAACAAGCGGATCTTTTTTGAGGCCGTAAACGATTTCGGGGTCTTTATAGAAAAGCTGTTTTCCGTCCTTTGCGTGAGTGTGAACGATATATTTTCGGAGATTGTAAACTGCCTTTGCGGGATCGTCGCCCGTGACCATAACAAGGTTAGCGGGGTCAAGATTGACCGCAACTCCCGTTGAACCGAGCGAATCAAGGAAGCCCTTGAGAACCGCCGAGGTTTCGGGGCCTGTTTCAATTGCAAAATGAGCGTCCATGCTGTCGGCATATCTTGAAAGCTCAAAGCAAGCCTCCTGCATTATTTTGTATCTTTCATGGGACGGGTCGCCGGGAACAACGCCGATGTGAGTTGTGACGATATCCGTTCCGATTTCCTTTGCAAGGTCAACTATTCTCTTTGACTTTTCAACCTTTGCGGGATTCTTTTCAGGGTCGCCGAAGCCGCCGCCGAGGTCGCCGCACAGAGCCGAAACAACAAGGCCGTTGTCGGCAACGAGCTTTTTGAATTCGCTGATTTTGGCGGGGGTCATGTTTTCGGGAGCCATTTCTCCGCTTGTGGCATAAACCTGAATGCCCTGCGCTCCGACCGACGCCGCTTTTCTGACTGCCGAAACCGTGTCGGTTCTGAAGCTGTCAATAATAACTCCGATAGGAAATCTGCCCATTATTAGTGTTCTCCTTTTCAGTAATTCCGCCGCTTTTCCGGCGGTTAACATGTTTGAAATTATAATAACAAATTAAACCGCATAAGGCAAGTTTTTTTTGAGTTAATCTTTACTTTTTTTGTCACATATGATATATTAATTTCAATCATGAATATCCGTGTCAGGATATAACTATAATAATCACGGCGGAGGTCAGTAAAATGTCAAAGATCAAGGTTGCCGTTATCGGCTGCGGAAACATTGCCAATGCGGCGCATATCCCGTCTTATCTCAAAAATGACGAGGTTGAGATAAAATATTTTTGCGATATCATTCCCGAAAGAGCCGAAAAATGCGTTGAAAAATACGGCTGCGGAAAAGCGGTTGTCGATTATCACGATTTTCTGAACGATCCCGAGCTTGACGCAGTTTCCGTCTGCACTCATAATGACCTGCATTCGGTTATTGCAATTGATTTTCTCAAAGCCGGCAAGCATGTTCTCTGCGAAAAGCCTGCGGCAAGAATCCTCTCCGAAGCGCTCGAAATGCAAAAGGTTGCCCATGAGACGGGCAAGGTTCTTAACATCGGCGTTTGCAACAGATTCAACACCTATGTCATGAAAATCAGAGAGCTTATCGAAAGCGGCGAGCTTGGCGAGGTTTATCATGTCTATGCTTCCTTCCGCAAGCACCGTTCAATTCCCGGAATCGGCGGAGATTTCACGATTAAGGCAAAATCGGGCGGCGGAACTCTTATCGATTGGGGCGTTCATTTCCTTGACCTCATTCTTTACTGTTGCGGCGATCCCAAGCCTCTGACCGCATCGGGCGAAGCGTTCTGCAAGCTCGGTAAGGATATTAAAAATTATGTTTACACCGGTATGTGGGCAAGTGACAGCGCAGACATGAACGGCACATATGATGTTGACGATTCCGTTGTCGGCATAGTCCGCACCGACGGTCCCGTTGTCAGCTTCAACGGCGCATGGGCGCAGAATGTCGGCGAGGATGAAATGTATATTGATTTCATGGGCGACAAGGCGGGAATCAGGCTCAATTATTGCTCCGATTTCAGAATCTGGTCGGTCAAGAACGGCATGCTGACCGAAACTCAGGTTTCCGCTCAGACAACCGATATGTATGAGAACGAAATCAACGACTTTATCAGATGCATCAAAACGGGCGACAAAAATCAGCAGTATATCGACTATGCCGTTGAAACCTCAAAGATTATGCAGGCAATTTATGACTCATCCGATAAGCATTGCGAGATTAAAATTGATTGAAAGAAGGATAAATGATTATGGATATCAGAATTTTCAAGAATGAAGCGGAAATAGGAGAAGCAGTCGGCAAGCTTTACTGCGATTTCATCAACGCAAACCCCGATTGCGTTCTCGGCTTTGCAACGGGCGCAACTCCCGTTCCGACTTATAACTATATCGTTGAGCAGTATAACGCAGGCAAGGTTTCTTTCAAGGATGTCAAGACCTTTAACCTTGACGAATACTGCGACCTGCCCAAGACTCATAAAAACAGCTATTACACCTTCATGCTCGAAAACCTTTTCTCAAAGGTTGATCTGAACCTTGACAATGTCGGATTCCTTGACGGAAATGCGGCAGACCCCGAAGCAGAGAGCGCACGCTATGCCGCCGATATCGCTTCAAAGGGCGGAATTGATATTCAGCTTCTCGGCATCGGCAGAAACGGCCATATCGCTTTCAATGAGCCTTCGGATGAATTTTCGGGCGAGAGCCACAAGGTTAAGCTCACCGACAGCACGATTGAGGCAAACTCAATTTATTTTGACGATATCCCCATGCCCCGCTATGCAATGACAATGGGGATCGGCTCAATCATGAAAGCCAAGAAGATTATTCTTATCGCAACGGGCGACAAGAAAGCTGAAGCCGTCAGAGACATGGTCAAGGGCGAGGTCACTCCGCATTGCCCCGCTTCAATCCTTCAGCAGCACGGCGATGTTATCGTTTTCCTCGACGAAGCCGCCGCAAGCCTTTTGAAGTAATAATACTCGGAATATTAAAAAACAGCGTCGGGTCGGCGCTGTTTTTTGCATTTTTGCTTGTATTTTGCAGAAATAATGGTATAAT
>JBJEQC010000223.1:0-10202 GCA_051881555.1 Acutalibacteraceae bacterium | reverse complement strand
GCTTTATTGCCTGCTGAGAAATATTTTCAAAGGTGTTGTTGATTATTTTAATATCATCGGCAACAGCGCAAGGCGAAACGCTGATAATCTGAGCGGCGGGATGCTTATCTGAGCCGAGCTCAATGACCTCGCTCATTGAAAAAGCTCTTTCGCACACTCCCGTCAAGGCGGCAAAATCAAAGTCCTCTTTCATGGTCTGAATTCCCGCTCCGTCAGCCGAACAGAGAACATTTTCCTCTCTTTTCTTGACGGCTTTAAAAATAAATGTCATCATTGCCCTGACATCTATTCTTCTCGGATTCACGGCCCTGCAATTAACATAATCCGTGTTAACGAATACGCTCACGGCGGAATCTGAGGTTATCCTGTCGGATTCAACGAATTTCTGAAGCGGATAGCTCTGCTCATATGCGGCGGGCTTGCCGTTTTCGCTGACATAAAGAAGCCTGACAACGGCATTCAAATCTGCGGTCACTCTGCCTGAAGCGTTCTGAACCGATACAACATTCGGAACAACGGTGCATTTAAGAATTCTCTGAATCTCCGGGCAATAATCAGGCAGGTTTATATCTGCATCGAGTGATTGCTCTGCTGTTGTTTCACAAACCGTTTCGCAAAAGCCGAGTCTTCGGGTGTCATTGTTGAAATTCATACGGTTTCCCCCTGTTTTGTTTTTCATCACAATATATTCAACCCATGTCCACAATATGACTTTAAGGCTTTTTTTCAAAAAAAAGTGAAATTTTCCTTTTTTTACCCAAATTTTTTAAAAATATATATTTACTTTTAAAAAACTTTATATTATAATATGCTTGTATAAAACAATGAAAGGAGCAGCACCATGCCCGAATTTACTTATGAAATTGTTGAATCCGTAGCGGTACTTTCCGAAAATCCCAAAGGATGGACCAAAGAGCTCAACCTCATCAGCTGGAACGGCAGAGACCCGAAATACGATATCCGTGAATGGGCTCCCGACCATGAGAAAATGGGTAAAGGCGTTACCCTGAGCAAGGAAGAAATGGCAGCTCTCAAGGAAGCTGTTGAAAAGCTTTAATCCGAGCTTTTCTTATTAACAATCAATATCAGAAAACTGCTTGCAACGGTTTATCCTTTGCAAGCAGTTTTTTTGTTATCATTTAGTTGCACTTTTGATTTTTCTGGCTTTCGGCAAGTCTGTCGGTGTCTGACAGCCTTATTCGTTTTGAAGCAACATAGGTCTTGAGGCTTCCGTCGGAATTCTTTTCGCCGAACGCTCCGTAGGTCGAGGTTACTATTGTTCCGTCGGGCAAAACAACATTGCCGCAATATCCCGTATCAGCCTCGGCTATTATATCGGGCTTCGTCTGACCCTTTTGATAGGTATGGGCAAGCTTGATTCGGTACTGACCCTCTCTTCCGTTTTTGAGGTCATCATATGTTCCGACCCAGGCAATCCAGCCCTCGCTGAACCATATTTTTGTTTTGTCGTTAAACAAACGGCGGATTTTTTCTTTACCCCTTTCAATGGAACGGAATGTGATAAAAAGTCTGCCGTCGGGAGCATAATCCGCCTTATGCCTTTCGCCGTTTAATGCGCTCGGCGCAAAAACGGGTTCTGACCAGGTTTTGCCCTCGTCATTTGAAAATGAGATAAGAGAATTATAATTCTTGTTATTGCTTCGTGCGATAAGGCAAAGCTCATCGCCCTTGCCCCGATCGGAGCGGATAACCTCAACCTCGCACATATTTGCTTTCTTTTCAATTTCTCTGTGATTTGCAAAATAAGGTTCGGGAGTGCTCCAGACGGGTTTGCCGCCGTCAAAGGACAAAACCGTTTTGTAATTGACAAAATCGCTGTCATGGAAAAAGCCCATCCATTTGTCAACAAATCTGCCGTTTTCTTTCAGCCTTGTCAGAGAAGCCAACGCCACAATGGGAATAACCGTAAAATCGTCTTTCTTTGAAAAACAAAGTTCAAATTCCGTCCAGCTCTTGCCCTCGTCATCGGACAGCGAAAAGTTGAAGCCGCCTGTTGAGCCTTTTCCGTCATGCCAATCGGGATTCCCCGATATCAGAAGAATTTTATCGGGCGTTCCGTCTGAAAACTCAAGGCGGTAAACAGTCGGAGTTTCTCTTGAAGTCTCCCAGCTTTCGGGCTGATTTTCAATCTTGCCTGGATAAGTTACGCCGCCGTCAAAGCTGATTCTGCTTCTGATTGCGCCCTTGCCGTGACCCGATGGGTACACATCAAGAATACTGCCGTCTTTGAGCAGAATTGCATCGGGATGGCCGAGATAATCAAGCTCATCATCGACAACGGAAAGGTCATAAAGATATTTTAATTCTTCGGGGGTATTGTCAGGCTCAACATCAAGGCGGACAAGAGGAATTGAATAATCCCCCGCTCCGTTTGAGAATGCCGAAAATATTTTACACATCTTATCTTGTCTCCACTTTAAACACTCTTACGCCGTGAGCGGGAACGCTCGCTTCGATTCTGTCATCTACTATAACGCTCTCGCCGCTCCAAAGGTCTTTGACAACATATTCCTTTGCAAACGGCGTTGAAATAAACGGTCTGCATACAATGTCTCTGATTGAATGACCGATTCTTGACGGACTGCCCGCCTTATTGAAGAAGCAGACGGCAAATGAACCGTCGCTGAGAGGCTTGACAAGCACATCTTCTGCACCGTTTGTCTTTATTCTGCGGCATTGAACGCCGAGAGAATCCTGGTCTACCGCAATAAGCTCTTTATTTGAAACAATCTGATAGGTTGTGTTCTCATCGTCAACCGTGCCGTCGGGCTTAATGAAGCTTCTGATATCGTTGCCGAGAATCAGCGGAGATGCCATCATGCACCAAAGAGAAAAATGCGATTTATTTTCTTCATATGAAAGATTTCCGTTGCCGACCTCAAGCATATCGGGGTCATTCCAGCCGCCTATGCCTGCGTATTTATAAAGCAGAACATTGAATTCATAAATACCGACAACCGATTGCCACACCGGCTTGATATCGGGAGTTACACGCCAAAGGTTGCCTGCGCCTCTGCCCCAGCGCCAAGGAAGATTTCTGCCCCATTCGCAGATAGAATAGACAATCGGTTTTTCGGGACAGCCGTTTTTCTCGGCGTATTCCTTGGTCGCTCTTTTAAGCTCTGCGCCCATATTTGTGAACTGAATTGCGGCGCTGTCTTTCTTTGAAGCCACGGGATTGTAAATCTTTACCGTGTTTTTACCCGCTTTAAGCTGAATTCTGACCTGATGTCTGCCGTCAGCCGTATATGACTTTGTTGAGGGCAGAGTGGTTCTGTAAAGGTCGGTGCCGTTGACAAGAATTTCGCAGTATTTTTCGCAGTTATATTTTTTCTTTATGCAGAGAGTGAGAATGTACTCTCCGTCCCTGTCAACTTCAACGCTGTCAAATGTGCATGCGCCAGCATTCGCCGAAAGACCCGTGATATATTTTCCGCTTTCAAGCTTAGCGTCATATGCAATTTTTGCGCCGCCTGAGAGAACGGCGTCATCGGCTCCGTAAACGGTCTCATTTCCGTCTTCAACACGATAGACGGAAATTTTCTCAATATCGGGTGCTTTTGACGGAATGGGAACATTGTGACCGAAGTCATATTTGAAGTATTCAACGCCCCATTCGGCGAATGTGTCGGCGTCTGTCGCCTCATAACCGAGGCTTGCGGGCAAATCCTCGCAGGTCAGCGTACCGTTGGATGAATAAATTCCGAGCTTTAAGCCGAGAGCATTGACACGCTCGGCAAGCTTCTTGATTCCGCTCGGGAAAGTGACAAAATCGGTCTGAAGCTTTCCGTCCTTGTCCCTTAATGATGACTGCCAGCAATCGTCAATGTTGAGATAAACATAACCGCAGTCGGCAAGGCCGCTCTTCTTCAGAGCTTCGCCCATTTCATAGATAAGGTCTTCATTAATTTTGTTGCGGAACAAATTCCAGCTTGACCAGCCCATCGGCGGAGTTAACGCCGCAGAATTGTCATACTGCGAATCCGATGAGTAGTTAAGCTTCAGAGAATTAACTGCTTTCTTTGCGGCATCGGCAACCGAACCGTCACTGTCATTGATAATCTTTACCGCAGCGGCGGCTGCACCCGCAAAAATCGCAGTTTTTAAAAGTTTACCCATAAAAACATTTCCTTTCTCGGTTTTATATTTCTCAATCAATTGCTTTTGAGCAACGGAATATAATAAGTGAAGCCGTCAAAATTACTGTCCTTAGAAAAAGATTCGGGATTTACCGTCTCGGTATTATAAACGGTTATTTCCTGAAGCTGATAAACGGGAAGCTCAATCGCCTGCTCCATGATAAGCTCGGAGAGCTGCAATGTCATCTGCGCCTTATCGGAAAAGCCGACTGCGCTTCGGATTCCCTCCGTCAGGGAATTAATCTCGGGAGTGTTAATTCCCGTCTTGTTGAGCTTTCCGCTGCTGTTATAGTAATCATACTTATCGCAGGTTGCCCCGTCATAAACATTCTCAAGCCATATATCCGCCTGACCCGAAATTATTGCGCTCTCAAGCCCCTGCTCGTCAACAAGAACTATGTTAAGTGATATTCCGTTTGATGCAAGAATATCCTTGTAAGCCGTCAGCGCAACATAGCCGAAATCGTCCTGAGAGCCGCTGTAATATGCAAAAAGCTCATTAAGCTCCGAGCCGCTCATCTTACTGTATGCCGTGAACGCCTCCTCGCTGTAATAAGGCTCCGTAACAGACGAGGGATATTCCTCAAACCTGACGCTTATCGGGCGAAGCGGTCTTGTGTAATAAGAGCCGATTTTCGCCTCAACGGTGCTGTTGAGAGAGCCGAGGCACATAAGCGCCTTTCGTGCAGATGGGCTGAGACTTCTTGTGTTGAAGAAAAGAGAAGCATAATAATCGCAGTTTGTGATAAAATACTGAACCGATTTATTTGAAAGCGAATTAACAGCGTCCGACGATGCAAGAGTTTTGACAACATCAACCTTGCCTGACAGCACGCTTTCAATCGGGTCATCGCCGTCAGAGGAAAGATCAATGAATTTCAGGCTTGTGAAATCGGAACTGCCGCCGTAATATTCGTTTTCAGACATTAAAACAGAGCTTTCGTCGCTGTCTGTAATAACATAAGGACCCGAGCAAACGGTATAGCCGCTGAGCTCTTTAACCTTTTCAGCAGAGCCTTTTATGTATTCAGCCGAGTAATAATTCTTTGAAACGAGAAGAACATTCAGTTCCGAAACAGCGTTGATGTTGCGGGAATTGAAAAGAACCGTGCAGGTATAATCGTTAACCTTTTTAATGCCCTCTATTGATTCAACATCCGCTCCGTTATCGTAATTTCCCTTGACATAGCTTGTGTAAAGCTGTTCTCTGTACCAACTTTCGGGATTGTAAGCAAGCGGATTATTCTCCGCCTCAACCCTTGCGGCAAGCTTCAGGGCTTCTTCATCCGACGGAGAAGAACCGAGCTTTGAAAGCTCCGAATCGTAGCCGAGCTTTGAAATATATTCACGCCATGTTGAGCCTGACGGAGAAGCGCTTTCAAGCCCTCCGCTCATCTTGCCCTCAAGCTTTGTTGCAACGAGATATTCAATATAATCCTCTTTGCCGATGGTCGTAACGGTGAACTTTTCGCTGATTGTGTTTTCAATTGCCGCAATCGACTTGCTGTAATCCTTATCGTCGAAATAGTATTCTTTAAGCCCGACAATATCGTTGAGATACCAATTTTTATATTTGCCGTCATAGCTTGCGTCGGCAATGAAATGGTAGAAAAAGATTACATCGTCAATTGTTATGTTCGTTCCGTCGGAAAAATACATGTCGTCCTTGATTGAAACGGTGTATTTTACCTGAGAATCCCCGACAAACTCATATGAAATTCCGCCGCTGTAGTTAACAAGCTTATTATCCGAGCTTCGTCTCTGGATTGGGCGGAACATCTGAGAAACAACTTCGCAGTCCGCCTCGCTTTCGGCATAAAAAGGATTGAATTTTCCCTCTATCCCCTCAACTCCGATTTTCAGCTCGCTGCCGCCGAGCGAAAGCTTGCCGACGCTCTTGCAGGCGGGCAGAATCAGAAGCACGCCGCAAAGCAACAGAGCCATCAGGGACTTTATATTTTTCATATAAGAATATACTCCTTTATAAACATACTATATTAATTTATTTTATCACATTGATACTTCAGTTGCAATATTTTTTTAATATCCTACAAAATTTTTAACAATTTAATATATTATTTATTGCAATTTATATAATCATCTGATATTATTGAATTAATTTACAGACTGAGGTGAAGAATAACGCCGTTATTCTGCCGCCCGTCATCGAAAGGAGAAAGTCAATGCATACAATAAAACCCCGTGTATTAAACGACATGCATATGCAGCTCAAAAAATACTGCATTCTGAAAAAGAAGCCTATCCCCGCATGGGAATACACCAAAGGCGTTTTTTACGGTGAGGACGGCTATAAGTATGACGATTTCAAAGGCGAAATACACCCCGGAGACTGCTGGAACGCTTCATACGATTCGGCTCATTTCTTTAAAGCAAGCGTAACCGTTCCCGAGGAAATGGACGGCTGTGAAATCAGAGCCGAGCTTCCCGTCGGCGGCGAGGCTCTCGTCAGATGCAACGGAACACTTGTTGCAGGCACTACCTTCCGTGATTCTCTGCCCGACAGAACTCAGGTTTTGCTCGGAGTTTACAAGGCGGGTGATGTGCTGAATTTTGATATTGAAGTAACGGTTGACCATTTTCATCACTGCGACCCTGCAATGGACGGCGCGGAATATGACGAATGCCGTTTCGGAGACACCTATCTTTTCGTTGCCGACAAGGAATGTGAAGGATACTATTTTGACCTTGAGGTTGCGTTTGACGCACTTGAATACATAACCGATGAACATATCAAAAGTAAGGTTTATGCCGCCGTTGACGACAGCCTGCATATGGTTGATTTTGATTTTGACGAAAGCAGAGTCCGTGAATCGATAGCCCTGGCAAGAAAATACTATCTTGAAAAAATTGCTTCCATCAATTGGACTGCTCAGAGCAAGGTTATTCTGACGGGTCACAGCCACATCGACGTTGCATGGCTTTGGAGAATTCAGGAGAGCATCAGAAAGAGCGCAAGAACCTTTACGAATGTTACTTCGCTTATGGACAGCTACCCCGAAATGACCTTCGGCCAGAGCCAGGCGGTTCTCTACGACATGGTTAAAAGGCATTATCCCGACCTTTACGAAAAAATCAAAGAAAAGGTTGCGGCAGGTCAATGGGATATCTGCGGCAATGTCTGGGTTGAGGCTGACACCAACATTGCTTCGGGTGAAGCCCTTATCAGGCAGGTGCTTTACGGTACGGAATTTTTCAAGAAAGAATTCGGCAAGGTTTCAAAAACCTATTGGCTGCCTGACTGCTTCGGCTTCACCTGGGCGCTTCCGCAAATCATCAAGGGCTGCGGAATGGAGAATTTCATAACCTCAAAGCTCTGCAATAACGACACCAACAAATTCCCCTATAACATGTTCATCTGGCAGGGCAACAACGGCGATAAGGTTTATGCTCATCTTATGCGCCCGTCATACAATTGCAGTTACTCAGTCGGCGAAATCATGACCGCTGACAATGAATGCAACAACAAAAACGAGCTTAACACCGCCATGAGCATGTACGGCTACGGAGACGGAGGCGGAGGACCGACCCGCAACATGCTTGAAAGAGGCAGAAGGCTCCGCAATTTCCCCGGTCTGCCCGAAACCGAAATCGGTCTTGTTGATAATTTCTTTGATACTCTGCACGGTCACGAAAGCGAGCTTCCCGTCTGGAACGGCGAAATGTTCTATGAAAACCACAGAGGAACATACACAAGCCAGGCTTTTGTTAAAAAGAACAACCGCAAGGGCGAATTCCTTTTCACAAGAGCGGAAATGCTCAGTGTTTTTGCTCAAAAGCTCCTTGGGAAAGAATACCCCAAGGATGAAATCGAAAAGGGCTGGCGCATTCTTATGACAAACCAGTTCCACGATATTCTCCCCGGCTCGTCAATTCATGCGGTATTCGAGGACTGCCGCAGAGATTATGCGGTTATGAACGGCATCGGAAACGCCGTCAAAGATAATGCGATTACCGCACTCTACGGTGCCGTTAAAGCCGAAAAAGGCACGGTTTCGGTTTGGAATCTCACCGCCTGCGACAGCAGAGAGCCCGTTACCGTTGACGGAATTGAAAGCGAATGCTATCCCGTTGACAAGGCAGGCAATCCCCTGCCCTCTGATTATGATAACGGCGTTCTGACATTCATTCCCGACTGTCTCAGGCAGATGAGCTGCACCGTATTTGAGCTTAAATCAGGCAAAAATCCGCTTGAAAGCGTTAAAGCCGAAAAAGGCATTCTTGAAAACGGCAGGCTTAAAGTTGAATTTGACGAAGACGGCATTATCACAAGCATTTATGATAAAATCAACCGCCGTGAAAGCCTTGACGGCAGAGGAAACATTCTCACCGTTTCGCTTGATAAATGCGTTCACGAAACCGCATGGAATCTTGAGCTGAACTATCAGAAAAAGATGTGGGAGCTCAGAGAAGCCGAAAGCATTGAGGTTATTGCTTCCGACGCTCTCAAAGGCGTTATCAGAATCAAGCGCCGCTTCAATAAGTCCCTCATTACTCAGGATATCATTCTTTATGCAGACAGCGGAAAGCTCGTATTTGACACAGAGGTTGACTGGCACGAGAGCGACAAGGTTCTTAAAGCCGGCTTTGATGTTGCCGCAGTTGACACAAACGCAACCTATGAAATCGCTCACGGCGCAGTTAAACGCCCGACCCATTGGAACACAAGCTTTGACCTCGCTCAGTATGAGGTTGCGGCTCACAAATGGGCTGACCTTTCAGAGGGCGATTACGGCTGCAGCATTCTCAACGACTGCAAATACGGCTATGACATTCACAACAGCCACATGAGAATAACCCTTATGCGTGCGCCGACATGCCCCGACCGTACGGGCGACCACGGAATCAACACCTTCAAATACGCATTCTTCCCCCATACGGGCGATTGGAGAACCGCAACCGTTCAGGAAGCTCTTGCATTCAATGTTCCGCCCGTTGCCGCTTTCAACGCTCAGAGCATCGACGGAGTTATCGAATCGGGCAAATCTCTCGTTTCTCTCAGCAGAAAAGATGTTGTCATTGACGCAATCAAGCAGGCTCAGGACGGCAGAGGATATATTGTCAGAGTTGTTGAGCAGGAGCAGAAACGAGGCAAGGTTAAGCTTGACTGGAGCTTCGGCTTTGAAAAGGTTATCGAATGCAACATGATTGAGGATGACAAAGCGGAAATTGCCGAAAACGGCACAAGCTTTGAATTCGACATCAAGCCCTTTGAGGTCAAGACTTTCAGAATAATTTGATTATCCCTTATAAGACGCAAAAACGCCGTCGGTTTGCCGAAAACCGACGGCGTTATGATTATTATTTGAAAGAGAAATTATAAACCTTTGACCAGGCAACAACTCTGTCTTTATTCCATTTTTTCGGCATCATCGTGCAGGCGGCGGAAACCTTGCCCATTCTGACTCCGCAAGCAATAATCTTTTTCAGCAATTCCGTATCCTGACAAACCTGCTTTGCTTTGTTGATAAAATCCTTGGGGTCGATTTTAACATTGCCTATTCCGGTAAAATCTGCACCGATTGTAATCATATCCTCGGTTATGATTCCCTTTTCAAAGATATAATCAACCTCTCTCGGCGAAAGACTGAGCAAAAGAAGCTTTCCGCAGGCGAGAGGAGCGAGATTTGAGCCGAGAGCTTTATAATAGCCCGTCTGGTAGTTCCAGAGAGTGTCTGCGCTGAACGAACAGGTTTTGTCGGCAATAACCGTATCGGCAAGTATTCTTGCGGCTTTGAGGCTGTTTGCAATTCCCGAACCAATGAGCGGAACGGTCATGAATGCGCTGTCGCCTATCGCCGCATATCCGTTGGCAACCATAATTGCAAGCGGCTGACGAACGGGAATTTCAACGAATCTTCCGCCCCTGACGACCTCAGTGCCGAGCCTGGGATTGGTCTTTCTGAGATATGCCGAAAATCTTTCGACCTCATGCATATCAAAGTCTTCAAATCTGCCGATGAGCAAATCGGTGTATTTATCCTCGGAGGCAATCCAACTGACTCCCGTTATTCCGTCCGCCAT
>JBJEQC010000222.1:0-10522 GCA_051881555.1 Acutalibacteraceae bacterium | reverse complement strand
CCACATCGTCCAAAGAGAGAAAATAACGGATTTTTCTTTATTTACGGTAGGGCGGGGGCTTGCTCCCGCCGTTTGTTTGTTATGCCAAATCTGTCGGGAAATAACGATTCTTCAGTAGGGAACGCCGTCCCCGGCGTTCCGTGGGACTTGATGTGTTTTCACGGACAGCCGCAAGGGCTGTCCCTACGTTTTTTGAATTGATAATTTGTAGCGGACGATGCCCACATCGTCCATTCGCAATCAGGCATATTATTCGCCTTTGGCGAATCGGTTCGTCGGGGACGCCGAACCCTACTGATTTTTCGTGAATTTGTGCGTTATCCGGCGTCGACCGTAGGGGACGGGTCACCCGTCCCGCATAAAACCGAGAAGTTGTTTTTATTGGTTTTCGGAACGCTGAGGACAGCGTCCCAACAAGAGAATTATGCTGATATCGGGCATTTTCACGCGGTTGAACGCAGTTCTCCCCTACGATGTTGCCGATAATTTTTGCTGTTTTTTCGGAAAACAGAAGCTTTATTATCCGGCTCCCTCTTTGAGGGTGCGGGTTGCCGGTGGCAACCTCTGAGCGTATGCTCAGAAGCACCGACCGAGGCGGGAACCGAGAAAGCTGTCGCCTGAAGGCGGCTGAGGGAGTTAAAGCCTGTTTTTGCTGAGCAATAATTATCGGTTATAGGCGGAGCCTACCCTTATTACAAAGTTTACGGATTGTTAACGAACGGGTGTTGACAAAATTCGAGTATCATTGTATAATAAATCGTCAATAGAATATGTCCTTATTAAGAGCGGCTGAGGGACAGGCCCTGTGAAGCCCGGCAACCTGTGTTATGCAAGGTGCTAATTCCTGCGGCGTTAAGCCGAAAGATAAGGTGTTTTCGCCCGCTGAAGACTCCTTTCAGCGGGTCGTTTTTTTACCGATACTTAAATGTAGGGCGCTTTCCGTTGATAATATTTTCAGAAAGAGGTCATAAAATGTCTCATTATTTCTTCACTTCCGAGTCCGTCACCGGCGGACATCCCGATAAGGTCTGCGACCAGATTTCAGACGCCGTGCTCGACGCCATTCTTGAGCAGGACCCCATGGGCAGAGTTGCCTGCGAAACCTGCTGCACAACCGGCATGGTTCTTGTTATGGGCGAAATTACCACGAAAGCAAATATTGATATTCCGAAAATCGCAAGAGATGTTATCTGCGATATCGGCTACACAAGCTCCGATATGGGCTTTGACGGCAAAACCTGTGCGATTATGACCGCAATTGACGAGCAGTCGGGCGATATAGCCATGGGCGTTGACAGATTCGGCGCAGGCGACCAGGGTATGATGTTCGGCTATGCGTGCGACGAGACCCCGGAGCTTATGCCTCTGCCGATTTCGCTTGCACACAAGCTCTGCGCAAAGCTCACCAATGTTCGCAGGAGCGGCGAGCTTTCATATCTCAGACCCGACGGCAAGAGCCAGGTCACTATCGAATATGACGAGAACGACAGACCCGTCAGAGTTGATACCGTTGTTATTTCTTCTCAGCATTCGCCCGATGTTTCGCTCGAACAGATAAGAGCCGATATCATCGAAAAGGTTATCAAAGCCACCGTTCCCGCTTCAATGCTCGATGACAACACCGTTTATCATATAAACCCCACAGGCAGATTCGTAACCGGCGGCCCGAACGGCGACAGCGGCTTGACCGGCAGAAAGATTATCGTTGACACTTACGGCGGATATGCCCGCCACGGCGGCGGAGCTTTCAGCGGAAAAGACCCGACAAAGGTTGACCGTTCCGCTGCATATGCAGCCCGCTATGTTGCCAAGAATATTGTTGCGGCTTCTCTTGCAAAGAAGTGCGAGGTTCAGCTTGCTTATGCAATCGGCGTTGAAGAACCCGTTTCCGTATTTGTTGACACCTTCGGAACGGGAGTTATCCCCGACACGGATATTGCCGATATCGTCAAAAAGCTCTTTGACCTTCGCCCCGCATCAATTATCAAAACTCTCGATCTGAGAAAACCCATTTACAGACAGATTGCGGCTCTCGGCCATGTCGGCAGAACCGATGTTGACCTCCCGTGGGAAAAGACGGACAGAGTCGAGGATATCAAAAACGCCGCAAAAATCTGAAACCGAAAAGGATGAATCTTTTATGAAGCTTTCGCTTGTCGTTCCCTGCTACAATGAAGAAAAAAATGTTTCTTTGTTCTATGAAGCCGCCAAAAGCGACTTTTCGGGCGCAGGCTTTGACTATGAAATAGTGTTTGTCAATGACGGCAGCCATGACGGAACTTTCAAGGAGCTGCAAAAGCTCATGGACGGAGATATTCCGGTCAAAATCGTCAATTTTTCAAGAAATTTCGGAAAAGAGTCGGCAATGTATGCCGGGCTTCGTGAATCCGAGGGGGATTATGTGACGATTATCGACGCCGATTTGCAGCAGAGACCCGCAATAGCGCTTGACATGGTGAGAATGCTCGATTCCGAGCCGGAATATGATTGCGTTGCCGCCTTTCAGGATAAGCGCAAAGAGGGCAAGGTTCTGACATTTTTCAAAAATTCGTTCTACAAGCTTATCAATAAGTTTGCGGACACGGAATTTGTTCAGGGCGCAAGCGATTTCAGGACCTTCCGCCGCCCGATGGTTGAAGCGATTCTCAGCATGGATGAGTATTTCCGCTTTTCAAAAGGGCTGTTTTCATGGGTCGGATTCAACACCAAATTCATCCCCTACGAGGTGCAGGAGAGGGCAACGGGAACTTCAAAATGGTCGTTCCGAAAGCTTTTCAAATATGCCCTTGACGGTATTTTTGCGTTCACGACAGCACCGCTCAGAATTTCAACGATTCTCGGGCTTGTTACTTCGTTTTTCTCGATTATCTATCTGATAATCGTCGTCATTCAGAAGCTGGCTTTCGGCATTGCGGTTGCGGGCTATGCAACGATTGTTGTGTTGATTCTTCTGCTCGGCGGAATTCAGCTTTGCTGCATCGGCATCATCGGCGAATATATCGCCCGAACCTACATTCAGACCAAAGGCAGACCGATATATATTGCAAAAGATGTTTTGAAAAACGGTAAATACGATAAATAAAACGACAAATGAACACCGCCCGTCATTACCTTGAACGGTTCTGACGGGCGGTGATTTTTATTCTTTATAATTCGATTTCATCAAGCTTTTTGAGCCATATTGCGGCGCTTGAATCGCTCGGCATCCGCCAATCGCCTCGGGGTGAAAGGCAAACGCTGCCGACCTTTACTCCGTCGGGAATACAGCTGCGCTTGAACTGCTGAGAGAAAAATCTCTTATAAAATGTTTTGAGCCATTTCATTACCGTTTCACCGCTGAAATCCTCGGCAAAGGCTTTCTTGGCAAGAAAATATATTTTGTCGGGCTCAAAGCCGAATCTGAGCACATAATAAAGGAAGAAGTCATGCAGGGCATAAGGGCCGACGATGCTTTCGGTCTGCTGAGCAATTTCGCCCTTTGCGTCGGGCGGCAGAAGCTCGGGGCTTATCGGTGTATTGACGATATCCTTGAGATATTCCGAGCTTGCGGCGAAAACATCGTTTTTGATAAGGCAGTCAATCATCCAGCGGATAAGCGTTTTCGGTATGCTTGCGTTGACCCCGTACATGCTCATGTGGTCGCCGTTGTAGGTGCACCAGCCGAGCGCAAGCTCGCTCAGGTCTCCCGTGCCGATAACAAGACCGTTTGACTTGCCTGCATAGTCCATGAGAACCTGCGTTCTCTCCCTTGCCTGAGAGTTTTCATAGGTTAGGTCAAAGTTGTCCGATCTCTGACCGATATCTTCAAAATGCTGAAGGCATGCCGCCTTGATGTTTATTTCTTCGCAGGTAATTCCGAGCGATTTCATAAGATTTACGGCGTTGTTATAGGTTCTGTCGGTTGTGCCGAAGCAGGGCATTGTGATGCCGATAACATCGGTAAGAGGTCTGCCGAGCTCTTTGACCGCCTGAACGCTCACGAGCAGGGCAAGGGTTGAATCAAGCCCGCCCGAAATGCCGATAACAGGGCGGCAGCCTGTCTTTCTGAGGCGTTTTTTAAGCCCCGCAACCTGCATTTCAAAAATGGAAAGACAGCGTTCAAGCCTGTCCTTTTCGGTTGACGGAACAAAGGGAAGCTTCTGAACTCTTGCATATTCGCCGTCGGCTTTCGATGCGTCTTTAGGAACATCAACCGTGCGGATATCGCAGGGAGAATAAAGAGCCGAGCAGTCGCCGAACGAGGTGGTGTGAAGCCTGTCACGGCGGAGTTTTCCGAGGTCAACATCGCTGATAATCATATAATCGCTTGAAATCTGCTCCTGCCTTTTGGAGGTGATAACTCCGTTTTCGGCAATCAGGCTGTGACCCGAAAATATGAGGTCGGTTGTGGATTCAAGACAGCCCGCCGAGCAGAAAGCATAGGCGCAAACGCACCTTGCGGACTGCTGATTGACAAGGCCGCGGCGGTATTCACGCTTTGCAATAACCTCGTTGCTTGCGGAAAGATTGACTATTATCTCCGCACCCTCAAGGCAGAGCAGAGTGCTCGGGGGCAGGGGAGTCCAGAGATCCTCGCAGATTTCAACGCCGATCTTTGCTTCTCCCGCATCAAAAACAAGGCTTCCGACGGGGATATCGTAGCTTTCACCGTCAATTCCGAGCTTAGCCGAGCTGACAGAGGAAATTTTCAAATCCGAAGCCGAAGCAAACCATCTTTTTTCATAAAATTCCGAGTAATTCGGAATGAAGGTTTTGGGAACAATGCCTCTGATTTTTCCGTCCGATATAACAACGGCGCAGTTATATATACCGCCGTCAAAGGCTATCGGTGTGCCGACGGCAATCAACATTCCGCAGTCCTTGCTTGATGTGAGAAGAGCCTTGATTCCGCCGAGAGCGGAATTAAGCAGCGTTTTCTGAAAGAAAAGATCGGCGCAGGTGTAGCCCGTTATTCCGAGTTCGGGGAAAACGAGCAGGTCAACATTTTCGACCTTTGCCTTTTTAATATATTTTTCTGCCTGCGAAATATTGAAATCAACATCCGCAACCTCAACATCGGGCACGGCGCAGGTAACTCTGAAATAATCAAACATAGCAAAACCTCTTTCGGTTATAATAGCATTATTATCATTATTTTTATCATTTTAACATATGATAACACCGTTGTCAAAATATTCTTTCGTAGAGGTGAAAAAGGAAAAATGAAGCAATTTGAGTTTTAATTTTTTGAATATTTCTGAGTATTATTATAATGGTGTAAATTTTGGACTTTTTAGAACTTTTTTACGGAACGGATATTTTGCGGAGGCTATCGAAATGAGAAAAACGAAAATTATATGCACTCTCGGCCCGTCAACCGATGACCCCGAGATATTGGAACAGCTTGTTGAGGAGGGCATGAATGTTGCCCGCTTCAACTTCTCTCACGGCACGCACGAGGTTCAGAAAATGCGGCTTGATATGCTCAAAAAAATCAGGGCGAAAAAAGGTATTCCCGTTGCGGCTCTGCTTGATACGAAAGGCCCCGAAATCCGTCTCGGAGATTTTGAAAACGGCGGCGTAATGCTTGAAGCGGGTCAGATGTTCACGCTCACGGGCGAAAAAATAATCGGCAACGGGAATGCGGCGAGCGTGAGCTATGCGGGGCTTGCGAAGGATGTTGATATCGGAACAAGGATTCTGATTGATGACGGGCTTGTTGAGCTTGTCGTGCTTTCGGTCAGATATCCCGAAATGCAGTGCGTAGTCCGCAATTCGGGCTATATTTCAAACCACAAGGGCGTTAACGCTCCGGGGGTTCATCTCAGGCTCGAATACCTGAGCGAAAAGGATAAAGAGGATATTCTTTTCGGCATCGAAAACGGTGTTGATTTTATCGCCGCATCGTTCACGAGAAGCGCCGAGGATATCCGTGAGCTTCGCAGATTTCTTAAGCGTAACGGCGGCGAGGATATCGACATTATTGCCAAAATCGAAAATCAAGAGGGCGTTGACGATATCGACGGAATTATTAAAGAATCCGACGGAATTATGATTGCAAGGGGCGATATGGGCGTTGAGCTTCCCGAGGAGGAAGTGCCGATTGTTCAGAAAATGATAATCAAAAAGGTCTATGAGGCGGGCAAAAGAGTTATAACCGCAACTCAGATGCTCGATTCGATGATTAAGAATCCCCGCCCGACAAGAGCCGAAACAACCGATGTTGCAAACGCCATTTATGACGGCACGAGTGCAATCATGCTTTCGGGCGAAACTGCGGCGGGCAAATTCCCCGTTGAATCGCTCAAAACCATGGTCAGAATCGCCGACAGAACCGAAAAGGATATCGATTACCGCAAGAGATTTTTCCAAAGCGAAAGAAAGGCGAATCCCGATGTTACCGACGCCATCTGCCATGCAACCTGCACCACGGCACACGACCTCAACGCAAAGGCGATAATCACCGTCACAAAATCGGGCAGGTCGGCAAGAATGATATCCCGCTACAGACCGGGTTGTGAAATCATCGGCTGTACCATCAGTGAAAGGGTTTGCCGTCAGCTTAATCTTTCATGGGGCGTTATTCCCGTTTTGCTTGACGAGAAAAAAGAGGTTTTTGAGCTGTTCCGCCATGCGGTCAGCGTTGCAAAGGAGAAAAATCTGCTCAAAAGCGACGATACAGCGGTCATAACCTCGGGCGTTCCGATCGGAATTTCGGGAACGACAAATATTATGAAGGTTGAAATAGTAGAATAAAATATCGGCTTGAACCGAAGCTCATTTGCTTCCGATTCAAGCCGTTTTTTATGGATTTTCTGCCGCTTTGATGACTTTTTCGGCGATTATGCGAAGATCGTCAATGCTTTCAAGTGAGCCGATTTCCTGCCGCAGAGCCGCCGCACCTCTCATGCCTTTAACATACCAAGCGGCGTGCTTTCTTGCTTCTCTCATGCCGATATATTCGCCCTTGTATTCGCAGAGCCTTTGAATATGTCGAAGCATTATTTCCATACGCTCCTCAACGGGCGGAGCG
The DNA here is from genome assembly GCA_051881555.1 of Acutalibacteraceae bacterium. Taxonomy (GTDB): domain Bacteria; phylum Bacillota; class Clostridia; order Oscillospirales; family Acutalibacteraceae; genus CAG-177. Next base: position 3,510 of record JBJEQC010000222.1, on the reverse strand, counting down.
GGGAGCAGAACGCCGCTTGTGAAATATTCGTTTATCTGACTGAAAACCCACGGTGCGCCGAGTGCGCCTCTGCCGACCATGACAAAATCACAGCCTGTTTCTTTATACATATTCTCAGCCGAGAGCGGGTCAACGATATCTCCGTTGCCGATAACGGGTATTCCTACTGCCTGTTTAACCTGCCTGATGATGTCAAGATTGACGGGCGGAGCGTACATCTGCTTTCTTGTTCTGCCGTGAACCGTGATTGCGGCAGCTCCCGCATTTTCAAGCATCTGAGCCATCTCAACGGCGTTGACGCTGTTCTCATCCCAGCCCGAGCGGATTTTGACCGTGACGGGGATATCAACCGCTTCAACGCATTTTTCGGTTATTCTTGCGGCAAGCCCGGGGTCTTTCATCAATGCGCTTCCGCCGCCGTTGCCTGCGATTTTCGGGGCGGGGCAGCCCATGTTGATATCAATTGCGGCGCACCCTGTCTGAGCCGCTTTTTTTGCCGCCTGCGCCATGGCTTCGGGGTCACAGCCGAAAATCTGAACTGCGGCAGGCTTTTCCGTTTCGCCGAGCTGCATGAGCGAATCGGATTTTCTGTCATGCATCGTCAGCCCCTTGGAGCTTACCATTTCGGTGACGACATATGAAGCACCGAATTCAATGCAAAGCTCCCGAAAGGCTCTGTCCGCAACTCCTGCCATCGGAGCAAGGGCGGCAAAGCCGTTTATTTCAAAATTTCCTATTTTCATTACATTCTCCCATAGAATTTATATAGTAATGTTATCATTTTCTTTATTAAAATTCAATAATTTTCAAAAAAATGCTGAAATTTGCAATTATTATGCTATAATGTATACTGAGGTGATTTTGAAATGAAGCTATTGGCACTTGACGGCAACAGCATTCTTAACCGTGCATTTTACGGTATTAAACTTTTAACCACCAAGGACGGAACAAAATTTACAAACGGAATATACGGATTTTTGAATATACTGCTTAAACTCAGAGAGGAAGTATCACCCGATGCGGTTGCTGTCGCATTCGATGTCAAGGCCCCGACCTTCAGGCATAAGATGTATGACGGCTACAAGGCAAACCGAAAGGGAATGCCCCCCGAGCTTGCTCAGCAGATGCCGCCGCTCAAAGAGCTGTTAACCGCCATGGGATATAAGATTCTTGAAGCTCCCGGCTGGGAGGCGGACGATATTCTCGGCACTCTTGCCGCTCATTGCGGAAAGGATGATTTCTGCTATATCGCAACAGGCGACCGTGATTCGCTTCAGCTTATTCGGGATAATGTCAATGTTCTGCTCGCTTCAACCAAAATGGGCAGACCTCAGAGCGTGTGCTATGACAGAGAGAAGCTGAAAGAAGAATATCTTGTCTCTCCCGAACAGATGATAGATATTAAGGCTCTCATGGGCGACGCTTCGGACTGCATTCCGGGCGTTGCGGGAGTCGGTCAGAAAACGGCTCAGGATCTTATCAGCCGTTTCGGCTCGATTGATGAAATATATAACAATATTGATACAATCGACATAAAGAAAGGCGTTCACGATAAGCTTGCCGCAGATAAAGAGTCGGCATATCTCAGCCGTGAGCTCGGAACGATAAGAACCGACGCACCCGTTGAAACGGATTATGAAAGCTATATTCCGGGCGAACCCGACGCATTCAGGGCAACGGGGATTCTTGCAGAGCTTGAAATGTTCAAGATGATTGAACGCCTTAATCTGAAAGCGCCCGAAAGAAAATCGGACGAGTCCGAAGCCGAAAAGGTCAGCACCGAATGCTACAGGCAGGAGGATCTGAAGCTCCTTTTCAACCTTTTGAAAAAGGCGGGAGAGGCATATTTCACCTTTGACAACGGCATTTTTTATGTCAGAACCGATAACGGAGTTGCCGAGGTTGAACCCGAAAACCCGGGATATGCAGAATTCTGCTCGGATTTTCTCTTTTCTTCCGAAATCAGAAAATATACCTATAACTCAAAACTGCTTTACGCATTTTTCTATGACTACAGAGAAGATATTGCAATAAACGAAATATGCGGTGACGCAATGCTTTCGGCTTATGTCATCAATCCCTCATCGGGCGCATATGACCTGAAAAGAATTGTTGAAGAATATGCAAGCGTTCAGCCGGGTGAAGAAGAAAACACGGCGTTTCTGACTGCTTATCTTCCCAAAGCTTTTGAAAAGATGAACGCCGTCATCGACGAAAATGGTCAGAAAAATCTGCTTGAAGAAATCGAGCTTCCTCTCGCTCAGGTGCTTGCTTCAATGGAGCGTGAAGGCTTCCTCGTTGACGCCGGAGGAATCGAAAAATTCGGCACGGAGCTTCAGAAAAGAATTTCAAAGCTTGTTGAGGAAATTTACGACGAAGCAGGATATGTTTTCAATCTCAATTCTCCCAAACAGCTCGGCGAAGCCCTGTTTGTGAAAATGGGTCTGCCCGCAAAGAAGAAAACAAAGAGCGGCTATTCAACCAACGCCGATGTTCTTGAAAGCCTTGCTCCCGATTATCCGGTTGTTGCGAAAATCCTTGAATACAGAACCCTTGCAAAGCTTAAATCGACCTATTGCGACGGCCTTCTGAAGGTTATCGGCGAGGACGGCAGAATTCATTCAAGCCTTAATCAGACCGAGACGAGAACGGGCAGAATATCATCTACAGAGCCAAATCTTCAGAATATTCCCGTGCGTTCCGAGCTTGGCAGAGAAATGAGAAAATTCTTTAAGGCAAAGGACGGCTGTGTGCTTGTTGACGCCGACTATTCGCAGATTGAACTGCGTGTGCTTGCCCATGTTTCAAACGACGCCAACATGATAAAGGCGTTCAACGAGGGCGACGATATTCACGCAATAACCGCTTCTCAGGTGTTCAATATGCCGCTTCAGATGGTAACTCCGCTTATGAGAAGCAGGGCAAAGGCTGTCAATTTCGGCATTGTCTACGGTATCGGAGCTTTTTCGCTTGCAAAGGATATCGGCGTTTCAAGAGCCGAGGCGGACAGCTATATCAAAGGCTACCTTGCAAATTTCAGCGGCGTTCGTGACTACATGAAAGCCGTTGTTGAAAAGGCAAAGGAAAACGGCTATGTTGAAACCGAATTCAAACGCCGCAGATATCTTCCCGAGCTAACTTCGTCAAACGCAATGACAAGAGCATTCGGCGAAAGAGTTGCGCTCAATATGCCGATTCAGGGTACTGCGGCGGATATAATAAAAATAGCGATGATAAGAGTGTGGAAACGGCTCAGGGAAGAATGCTCAAACGCCCGTCTTATCATGCAGGTTCATGATGAACTGATAGTTGAAGCACCCGAGAGCGAAGCGGAGGCTGTCGCCCGGATTGTTAAAAGCGAAATGGAAAACGCCGTTAAAATGAGAGCCGCAATGAAGGCGGATGTCGGCGTCGGAAAGACATGGTACGATTCAAAATCGTAAGGTGATATGAGCTGAACACAATATGCCGAAAATTTGATATTACGGCGTATTTTCACTTTTTCACCGT
>JBJEQC010000221.1:0-10566 GCA_051881555.1 Acutalibacteraceae bacterium | reverse complement strand
GTTACGCCGAGGGTCTGAGCTTTAACGAGCTTGCTTCCCGCTTCCTCGCCCGCAAGCACATAGCTTGTCTTTTTTGAGACAGACGAAGCAGTTTTTCCGCCGAATTTTTCGATAATCTCGCTCGCTTCATTGCGTGAATAGGTCGGCAATGTGCCCGTCAGAACAAAAACCTTGCCCTCAAAGCGGTTATCGATTTTTTCCGTCAGCGACTTCATGTTAACGCCGTAAGCGGCAAGCGCTTCAATCTCATGCTTCGACTGTTCAAGCGCAAAGAAATCCGCAACGCTCTGAGCCATTATTCCGCCGAAGCCGTCAATTGCCGTGAGCTGTTCCAAATCGGCGTTCGTAATATTCTCCATCGTGCCGAAATGCTCGGCAAGAATTTTGCCCGCTTTCTGACCGACATGGCGTATTCCGAGGGCAAAGACAAGCTTTGAAAGGTCGTTTTTCTTTGATTTTTCAATTGCATCAACAAGATTCTGCGATGATTTATCCTTAAAGCCCTCAATGGTCATAAAATCTTCTTTTTTGAGAGTATAAATCTCGCTCGGCTTGCTTAAAAATCCGTTTGTTACGAGCTTTTCAAGCACGGCGTCGCCCATTCCCTCAATATTCATGGCGTCACGGGAGCAAAAATGAATCAGATTTCTCAGAAGCTGTGCGGGGCATTCGGGGTTAACGCATCTGACCGCCGCTTCGCCCTCCTCACGGATAACCGCCGAGCCGCATGACGGGCAGACCTCGGGCAGGCTGAATTTTTCGCTTCCGTCGGCATGAGATACAACCTTTATAACCTCGGGAATTATGTCTCCCGCTTTTCGGATAACAACCCTGTCGCCGATTCTTATATCTTTTTCATTGATAAAATCCTGATTATGGAGCGTTGCCCTTGAAACCGTTGAACCTGCAACAAGCACGGGTTCAAAAACTGCGGTCGGGGTCAGAACGCCCGTTCTGCCGACGGCAACCTCAATATCAACAACGGTTGTTTCTTTTTCTTCGGGCGGATATTTGAACGCAAGCGCCCATCTCGGGAACTTCGCCGTGCTGCCTATCTCCGCTCTTTGGGCAAACGAATCCGTTTTAATGACCGCTCCGTCAATGTCAAACGGCAGGGTCGGTCTGATTTCGCCTATTCTGTTAAGCTCGGCGATAATATCGTCATAAGAATTAAATTTATTATAGAAAGGTATCGTCTTGAAGCCGAGAGTTTTCAGAAAATCAATCGACTGCTTATGCCCCGTGATTTCGTCCGAATCATATCGCTGAATGTTGAAAACAAAAATATCAAGCCCTCTTGAAGCGGTGATTTTCGGATTTTTCTGCCTCAAAGAGCCTGCGGCGGCGTTTCTCGGATTCTTGAAAGGCTTTTCGCCGTTCTGCTCCTGCTCCTCAACAAGAGACGCAAACACCTTTTTGGGCATATAGGTCTCTCCCCTGACCTCAATAGTGACATCCGATTTCAGGCGCAGAGGGATTGAATTAACGGTTCTGAGATTTGCGGTGACATCTTCGCCTATATTGCCGTCACCTCTTGTTGAACCTCTGACAAATACTCCGTTTTCGTATTCGAGGGCAACCGAAAGACCGTCAATTTTCGGCTCAACAACAAATTCGGCATCGGGGAACTGCTCCTTGACCCTGTCATAGAACGCTCTGACCTCGCCGAAGCTGAACGCATCCTGAAGGCTTTCAAGCGGCACGGCATGAACAACGGGAGTAAACATGCTTTCCGCACTTCCGCCGACCCTCTGAGTCGGAGAATCGGGGGTTATAAGCTCGGGGAACTCCTTTTCGATTTTCGCAAGCTCTCTTTGAAGCATATCATATTCATAATCTTCTATTTCGGGCGAATCTTCAACATAATATTTATGGCTGTGATAATTGAGCAGGTCACGAAGTTCCTTTGCTCTTGCCTTTGCCGTTTCAAAATTCATAGCAGTTACTTCCTTAACATAATATACTTTTATTATATCAATCCCGGCGGATAAAATCAATATTTTTTATACTCTCAGATGATTACTCAACCATAACATTCGGAACAGAGCCGACTATCACCGTCTGGGCAACACAAAACGAGGTTTCAACCGTCTGAGAAAGCCTTTTTCCCGGCAGAGTGAGCATAACCTGCGTTTCGATATTCAGCATAATACTGTGCTGAGTCTGATTTATGCCTGCGCTTGAAAAAACATTTTCAAAATCCGAATGAGTTGAAGAAGAATAGCCAACCGAAACATCTATGTTAGGCCCGAGACCCGCAAAAATCGTAATCCCGCTTGCAGAGCCGAGCGGAACGCTTATCTCCGTTTTCTTTTTTTCATTGAAAGCGGAATCAATTGCTTTTGTCACCTGAGCTTTGAAAAGATTCAGCTTTATAACATCGGTTGTGATTCCCGTTATTCTTCCGTCGTCGGTTCGGCTGATTTCCGCAAGCTCGGAATATTCCGGCGCATTCTCCGCAAGCGTTTTTTCAACAGCCGCATTGACGGTTTTTGCGGAAAGCGCATAAGCTTCAAGCGCCGCAAGGTCATATATCGCCGGGCGAAGCTTTGCATCAATAAGCAAAACGGAAATAAGAACGGCAATAACGGCGCAGATTATCCTGAACAAAACCGTTCCCCTGCGGCGGTAAAATCGTTTGCTTTTCACAAAAACCACCCCCGTCTATTATATGCTTTGAGCCGATAATATGAAAACACCCGCCTTGCATTTCTGCTTGGCGGGTGAATGATTATAATTCAAGCTGTCTGTGCGGGATTATCTTCATTACTCTGAGACTCAGCGGCTTGAGCAGAAGTTGCTTCAGATGTTCCTGCTGATGCCGTTGAAGATTCGGATGCGGAAGACTGTGATTCCGAAGTCGGAGCTTCGGTTGACTGAGGTGCTTCTGTTGATGAAGCAGCAGAAGTGCTCGCCGCCGTTGATGATGTTGACGGAGCGGTTGTCTGAGCCTCTGTAGTCGGAGCGGCGGTTGAAGTCGGCTTGCTTGTGGTTGTGGGTTTCTTTGTTGTTGACGTAGTTTTACGCTTTGTTGTTGTCACCTTTTTACTTGTTGTCGCCTTGGTTGTTGAGCTTGTTTCGCTCTCGGTTTCGCTTGTTGATTCAAACGACCAGACGGTAAAGCCCGTTGTCGGCTCAGTCACAGGCTGAAAAGCGTAATAGTCATAGGTTGTGCCGATATCGCTCGTTGATTCCTCGTCGGGCTCCTTGCCGCCGACAAGCGCCTTGATAAGAAGTGCGGCGATAACGATAACGGCAATTGCCGCAGCCACTATGCCCGCAATCTTCATTATTTTCGCTTTATCCATGGGTTTAACATATGCTCTCGCATCGGCGTTAGCATAGGGAGAAACGGGATTTTCTTCATCGGGTATCTGATTTGAACCGTAGCTGGTTCGGTATTCTTCCTCATAATCGGCATCGGTATCGCCGACCATTGCGGCGGCAATCGGCGCAAAAATCGCCGTTTCCTCAGCCTCGATAAACGCCGCCATAACGCTGACATTATCTTTTCCGCCGTTTTCAAGCGCTCTGCGAATAAGCTTGCTCGCCGCATCCTGAGCACTTTCGGCAGTTGAAAGAACTGCTGTTATCTCGCCGTCATCAACCATATCGGTCAAGCCGTCGCTGCAAAGAAGAACTATATCGCCGTTATCAACATCGTCAATAACGCTGATGTTTGGCGAAAGGTTCGCTTCGCCGGGGAAAACGCCCAAATGCTTCGTGAGCCTTTTTGCATCGGGAATCTGACTGATATTATCCTGAGAGACCTGCCCCGCATCAACGATGGTCTGAGCATGAGTATGGTCAAAGCTTATCTGCTCAAGAATACCTTTTGAATAATGATAAATTCTTGAATCGCCGATATTGACGCAGATAATCTTACCCTTAACGGCATAAATCGCCGCAAGAGTTGTTCCCATGCGCTTGCCCCTGGCGTTGATTTCGGCACAGATTCGGCTGTTGGCGTCCTCAATGCAGTTTGCAATCGCAAAGCTGAAATCCTCGCCGCTTTCATAAATATTTGAAGCGTGAGCGGCAACGGTCTCAACCGCTATTCCCGAAGCAAGCTCGCCGTAGCTTTCGCCGCCCATGCCGTCGCAGACCGCAAGGTGGAAAGGCTCCGCCATGCTCTGAACAAACGCCGAACCCTTGCGTAAATCGCCCGTTGAGGTCAGTCTGCCGTTAAGGTCATAGTTATCCTCATTTTCACGGCGTGTTCTTCCCGAATGAGTTACGGCGCATACTTTCGCCCTGAGTTTTTTCATATTTACCCCCGTTATTTCTATTTTGACATCCTTTATTTTACAGACAATCTGTCAATTTGTCAAGCTATATGCCTTCACAGCCCGCAATCAGTCAAGAATGTCGTTTTCCTTTGCCCAGTCATACCAGACTTCAATTGAACGGATTCTTGCGGGGCTGAGGTTGTGGTTTCCTCTTGTGTACCACTTCATGTTAACGCCTCTGAGACCGACAAGATATTTTGCACTTGCGCAGAAGCCCGAATCAATGCAGTTATCAAGAGCGATTATGTTCTGATGAGTCTTTCTTGCGGCTTCAAGGTCGCCGTTTGAGAACTCATCCCACATTTTAACGAAAAGGTCTGCTCCGCATGAGGTCGGAGTTGCAACAACGCCTCTTGCGCCCTTGAGATAGGAGTCATAAAGGAAAGGAATGTTCGCCTGAAGAACATTGGAATCGCCCTGAACGGCAATTTTTGCTTCAATTTCGGGCATTTTGCAGGTTGTGTCCTTGATTCCCTTGATTTTTCCCGTTGCGGCAAGCTTCCCGTAGGTTATCGAATCCATGCAGTGAGGATGCATGCCGGGGAACTCATAGAGAACAACGGGCAGCTCCGTGTGAGAAGCAAGAGAGGTAAGATAATCATAAAGCTCGTCGGGCTTGTCGCACATACCTCTTGTTACGAAAACAAGACCTGAAACGCCCTGCTGTTCAAGCTTTTTCATTTCCTCAATCTGAGCGTTAAAATCGCTTTCAAGGTTGCCTGTTGCAAAAACGGGAATCCCGTTTGAGTTCTTAACCGCAAGACCTGCGCATTTAACTCTCTCTTCCTGAGTAAGCTCCATCATTTCTGATGAACCGCAGACTGCAAAAAGATGCTGAGGCTTAAAAGAAGCCTGCCATTCAACATATTCTTCATATGCTTTGTAGTCAAGGGTTCTGTCCCAATTAAAGGGAGTTAAAAGCAGGGAATAAACGCCTGAAAATTCGTTAAACTGTGACATAAAGAATGCACCTCGTGTATTAATATATTCGGTCAGCATTATACAGCAAATAAAATTAAAAATCAATAGAAATAATATATAAAGAGTATATTTATTGACAAAAAAGCTTAAAAATAAGCATATTCGGGAATAAGCCAGAATAATCATTGACTTTTCGGCGGATTATCAATATAATATATCGGCGGCTCGGCACTCCCGAATCCAAAACCGAGCCGATTCCGATTATTCGGTATACAGGTGTTATATGAGTTCCAAAAATCATTTTTTCAAAAACATGATAAGGCTTGCGTTCCCGATTGCAATGCAGCAGCTTCTTGTTTCGTGCGCTCAGCTTGTTGACACGGCAATGGTCACAAGGCTCGGCAATGTTGCCGTTTCCGCCGTCGGGATATCGTCAAGGTGGATATTCCTGATGAATCTGTTCTATTTCGGCATTTCATCGGGCTCGTCGGCTTTGATTTCGCAGTTCTGGGGAGCAAAGGAGAAGCGGAATATTCAAAAATCCTACGGCACGGCACTGCTTTTCGGCTTCGGGGTTGCCGCCCTGTTCACCTGCGCCATGTCAGTCTTTCCGCATCAGCTTCTGAGAGTTTTTTCAAGCGAACGGGAGGTTATTGACGCCGCCTCGGGCTACATCCGCATCGTTGCATTCATGAGCATTTTCAGCGCATTCAATCAGGTTTCGTGCACCGCTCTGAGAGCGACGGAAAGAGTCAACCCTCCCCTTTTCACCTCGATTGCTTCGGTTGTGCTGAACTCGGTTCTGAACTATGTTCTGATTTACGGAAAGCTCGGTATGCCCGCTCTCGGGCTCAAAGGAGCGGCGATTGCAACGCTGACCTCAACGGCGTTCCAATCCGTTCTGCTGCTTATCGTTCTGAGAAGCTCTAAGGAAATATTCAACGAACATCTGAAACACTTTTTCACTCTCAGCAAAAGCTTTGTCCGCCGATTTTCGGTTGTCTGCCTGCCCGTTGTTGCGAACGAGGTTGCCTGGGCAATCGGAACAAACATCTATGCAATGGTTTTTGCAAGGCAGGGCAGTGAATGCTATGCGGGATATACTATTTTCAGCTCGATTGAGCAGGTTGCGTTTGTGTTCTTCGTCGGTATCTGCCACGCCTGCGCCATCATGACGGGCAAAACCATCGGAGAGGGCAACGAAAAAGGCGCATACAAGCTCGCTCAGAAATTCGTCATTATGACCCCGATAATCGGAATAATAACGGGAACGGTGCTTGCGCTTGTCAGTCATCCTCTGCTTTCTCTGCTTCAGATTGAAACTCAGGGAGCATATGACATTGCGGCAAAGCTGATTATGCTTTACTGCTTCTGGCTGCCGATAAGGAACATTCCCTACACGCTTATCGTCGGCACGTTCAGAGCGGGCGGCGACACAAAAATCGGAGTGCTCTTTGACTGCCTTTCTCTTTATCTGATAGGCGTTCCGCTTGTTATTTATCTCGGACTTTTCGCAAAGGTTGATTTTGTTTATCTGATAATCGCAATGTATCTCGGAGAGGATATTCCGAAAACGATCCTCAGCATTTGGCGGTTCGTGAGCAAAAAATGGATAAGGAATCTGACGGACAGATAAAAATGCTTAAAGGCTTGCACCGATTTTCGATGCAAGCCTTTAGTCTTTATTTCTTCAATACTTCCGTCACGGAATTATAAATACATTCTGCCGTGTCTTTAAGCGAATGCCTTGAAAGAAAGCTATAAAACCAATCGGGTATGGCTTTTTGAAGCCTGCTTTCAAACTCCGAGCTGACAAAGCCCGTGCCGCATTGCGGAGCTTCGCCGTTATCAATCATCACTCTGAAATCTGCGGTGCAAAGCGGATTCATGCTGCCGACTTTGACATAGCTGACGGTTATCTGAGCCGCAGTTGCCCCGACTTCGGGAACTTCTCCGCTGAAAGGAATATCAACGCTCTCGCCCGGTGAAATCATTTCTTTGCCCGAAGCGTCAAAATCAAGCTCAACTCCGTTTGAAACAACAGAGAGGATTTTTATGCAGCTGTCCGACGAAATGTTTTCAACCGTCAGAGCCGTATCCTTTGAGGTGAGATAACCCGCAGGGCTGCTGTTGAATTTCAGATGCAGCGTTCTGTAGGCATGGTTTGAATTTTCAAACTGGGGGTAATTCGGGTCGGAATAAACATCCTTGATGTCATCGGTCAGCAAAAGCTTGGTGACAAGCGATTTTGTGTATTCCTCGTAAAAATACTGCCCGTGATACTGGTTATTGATGAACCATGTGTTTTCAGGGAGATATGCGCTTGAAGCGTCGATTTCCATTGACGGAGAAATGTGGTTATGCTCAGGGTCGGAGCATGAGGTTTTAACGCCCGTGTAGCCGTCGGGAAATCTCTCGCCGAGAGGAGCGCAGACCGCTCCGCTGACTCCGCTCGTTGGCAACACAAGGTCGCCGTTTATTCCGCCGCCCGTTGCAATGTCGCTCCCCGTTCCGCACAGAATTGAAATTGAAGCTCCGTTTGCCATGCACTTTTTATAGGTTTCGGCAAACTTCGGCATAATCTCATAGTGAAGAATATCGTTCTTTTCGATTATGTTTCTGCTCTCAACGGGGTCAAGAAAATCCGCTTTAAGCTGTTCATAAAGATCGGTTGAGCAGAGCGACCACAGACTGCTCCAATACATAAGGCAGGACGAAACCGCAGGGGCGGCGCCCTTGATAATTGAATTCAGCTTATCAACATTATCGCCCTCAAAAGCTCTTGCCAGGTTATGCTCGCCTTTCAGAACCGTCTCAAAAAATTCAACTACCGTTTCAATCGGCAAATCAATATTTCCTCTGAATATTCGGTCGGGAACAACCGTTCCGCCGATTGCAGGAACGCTCATAACCACCCTTTTGGCGTCGTTACTGTCGCCGTAAAGATAAAGATAAGTTGAAACGATAAGTCCGCCGAAACTCAGCGCAAAAATATTGACTTTGTCTGCGCCTGTATACTCCTTGACGGCTTTGATAAAATCGTTAAGCTCGCCCGCAACGGTTATTGCATCCATGCGTGAATCGTATTGGAAGCAGTAAAGCCTTGACGGGTCGGTTAAAGACGAAAGATGAGTGCACATGCTTTTTTCATAAAGATTGTTTTCAAAGCCGTTTTCCCTCATGTATTTTACATTTGAGGTTGCAGGGTCGTTCGGATAGACCGAAACGGGATAAACCGAGCTTCCGTCGGGGTTGCAGCGAAGCTTTTCAAGAACATATGCCGCACCGCTTCCGAGAGTTTCGCCGAACTCCTCGGTTTTACCGAGCAAAAGACCCGCAGATGTCGCCGCAAGCCTCGGAAAATCATTCTTTATGCGCTCGGTTACGGAATCCGCTTCGATTCCCCAGACCTTTTCTTCATTTTCTTTTCCGAAATTCATGTAAAGCTGAGAGCAGAGGAAGCCCGAAATCATAATTGTCGGATCGTCCTCTTTCTCCGTTGCCTGAGCCGCCGCACAGAAGCAGGAAAAAATTATTGCGGCGCAGAGAATGACGGAAATCGGCTTTTTCAGCCATTTCATACTTACATTCGCTCCTCATGTGTTTATAAGAAAACTATACCACACAGACAAACCTTTATCAATATGTTTTTCAAAAATACAGTCATTTTTCCTCTTTTGGCTATTGTTCTGTCATTTGTAAATATGTTATTATTCAAAGGAAAGAAAAATGAACGGATTAAATCACTTTACCATTTTTGAGGAATCAAAAACTATCTCAACGGAATTTTTGAGGATTTTAACGGATTATTCAATCTTTGGACATATTAATGCACTTGTGAAAGAAAACATCTTATATATAATGAATAATATGAAACGAAAGACTACAGGGAAAGGAGAGAACGAAAATGTCAAGAACAAAAATTAAAGACCGAATCCTGCCGAAATACACAAAGGGCGAAGAAATATTCAACATGGTGTCGCACATTGTCGGCGGGGCAATCGGAATCACGGCAACGGTGCTTTGCGTTGTGTTTGCCGCCGTTCACAGAAATGTTTACGGCATTGTCAGCGGCGCAATCTTCGGCGCAACGATGATTGTGCTTTACACCATGTCAAGCATCTATCACGGGCTGAGACCGAACACGGCAAAAAAGGTATTTCAGATAATCGACCATTGCTCGATTTATCTGCTGATTGCGGGAACCTACACGCCGTTTGCACTCTGCACGCTCAGAGAGAGCAAGACATGGCTCGGCTGGACGGTTTTCGGAGTCATCTGGGGGCTTGCCGCTCTCGGAATAACACTGAACGCAATCGACCTTAAAAGCTTCCGGGTTATCTCGATGATTCTTTATCTCGGCATGGGCTGGTGCATAATTTTCACCGCCAAAACCGTTTTTGAGGGTCTCGGAACGGCAGGATTTGTTCTGCTCGTTGCAGGCGGTATCGCCTACACCGTCGGAGCAATTTTCTACGGACTCGGCAGAAAATACAAATACATTCATTCCGTATTTCATCTTTTTGTTGTTGCGGGAAGCGTACTGCATTTTCTCTGCATTTTGTTATATGTAATGTAATGCAACAGATAATAATGAAAACAACTTGTATAAATTGATGGTCAGTCAATAATACAAGTTGTTTTGTTTTTATTATTTAGTTTTCAAGAAACCGCATCTTAAATTGGGTTGAAATAATCAACGAAAAATCATCCGCAAATAGTATAAAGATGGTTACATATATTTTGCTCTTTCGCCGCCGATAAACTTTGGCCTTGTTCTTGCGGCGGTGAGCTTTGCTTCGCCGATGGTGTTGTTTTCAAGTCTCAGCGGAACGGCAACCCTTTTAAGATGCATTCCGATAAGAGTTGAGCCGATGTCAATGCCTGCGTCCGCCTTGATTTCTTCAAGAGCAACGGGGTTCTTCATCGAGTGATAAGCCGCCGTTGCGAACGAACCGCCTGCATGAGGGTGAGGAACAACGCAGACAATTTCAAGCCCGAGTGCGTTCGCTTTTTCTTTTTCAAGAATAATTGCTCTGTTAAGATGCTCACAGCACTGAGCGGCAATATATACGCCCATTTCGCCGAAAACGCTTTCAAGCCCGTCATAAATCTGCTGAGCGACTTCTACCGTTCCGCTCGTTCCGATTTTTTGGCCGATAACTTCGCTCGTGGAACAGCCGACAACAACGATATCACCGCTCTTGATGCCCGATTTTTCGGCAAGCTCCCTTGCGGCAGCCTGCGCCTGTTCAAAAAGCTTTTCCAAAACAATTATCCCCTTTTGAAAAATGATGAAAGAGTTTTGCTCTTTTCAATTACAACCGAAACTGCCGTTGCCGCCGCAACGCCAACA
>JBJEQC010000220.1:0-10586 GCA_051881555.1 Acutalibacteraceae bacterium | reverse complement strand
ATTTTAACGAAGAGTAAGGGCAAATCTGCCACGAGAAACCGTGGTTCGGATTATTGCCGTTACCCTAAGGTGATGTGAGTCGAACTCCCATCACCTTAAGCCAAAATGTCCGAGCCGACTGCCTTTTCAACAAACTTGCTGACATTGGCAAGCCCCATACCCGTGTTGCCTCTGACTCCCGGAACGGGAATAATCGCAGGCAACGGCTTTGAAGCATAACGCTCGATCTCCTCCGGAATTTCGGAAGCTAGCTGCTCGGTTATATATATTACTCCGTAGCCGTTTTCGGCAAGACGGCGAACCGTGTGGGCAGCCTGAACGGGGTCGGTTTCGGGGAAAATACTCAGCCCGAGAGAAGCAAAGCCGTAAATGCTCTCCTTGTCTCCTATTGCGGCAATTTTATACATATATATCCCTCACTCTCTCCGTAATCGCCTGAGCGGGGATTCCGCTCGCCTTAGCCGAAAGAATAATTCTCACATTTTTTGATTCCGCCTGCTTCGCATAGAAATAGGCAATAAGCGGGTCGGGCCCGAAGGTCTCATATTTTGCGCTATCAAGCCACGAAACAACGGAGTTGTCGCATTGCTTTTCAAAAGCGGTGAAGCCTTTCTTAATGCTGTCTGAAAGAAAAGCATATTCGGTCGTCAGCAGATATTCAGCCATGCTGTCCGTGCTCCCGGCATTGGCATAAAGCTCGCCGTTATCCGTTTTGCAGCCGCACATTGCTTCAAGGGCAAAATCTCCGGTCTTGCCCGTCTTGCGGCAGCGAAGAGCGGTTTTGATGTTTGCCGCAGCGGCATAAAGCTCCGCAATTCTCAGAAGCAGAGAGCTTTCGGCCTTCTTCGCATATGCGATTCTTGCTTCAAGAGCCGCTTTGTCAATAATGATCTCCGCAAGCTGACCGCTCTCACGCTTTGAAACCGCTTCATAGGCATCAATAGCAGGCTTTGCAAGAAACTCGGGCAGAATATCGAAATCGTTCTCCGTCACGGCTTTCGTTATCAGCTCCGTGTCGGTTATGCAGGGGTAAACATAGCATTCCGACGGCTCACGGTCGGAAAAAACGCATTTGACAGCCGCTTTGACATTGAAAAAGTCGTTGCCGATAACAAGAGCTTCAAGCAATGAAGCGTCGGGAGCGCTCTCTGTAATAAGCTCCCACGCCTTTGAAAGCTCTCGCTCCGCAATGTCGAATTTCTCACCCTTTTCGGGGATATCCCAGCCCTTATCGGCAAGAATGCGAACCGCCGCCGCATAATCCGAAGCCGCCATAAGCTGCTCCATGTCGGCAGAGGTCAACAAAGAAACTTCATTTGACCTTATTCTCGCAACGGCATAGGCATATTCGGTTTCACGCATATTCCTCACCGCCCGTCAAAATATAATATCGTTGATTTTAGCCTTGAGAGTGTCCGATTCGGCTTCGATAATTGCCTTGAAAGAACAGTTAATCTCGATGTCGCCGTAAATGAGCATCAGACCGCCCTCGATATCGGCAGGCTCTTTTGAAATCACGCAGGAAGCGTTCTTTTCGGCAAGAGCCGATGAAAGTCTTTTTTCAAAATCCGCAGGCATTCTTGAAATATCCTTTGCGGAAAGCTTAACGACGCATTCGCCGCTCATGGCGTTATCGGCGGCAAGCTTCAGCAGAGCACCGAAATATTTATCATCGGGCAGAGAAAGCAGAGTTTCAAGCAGCTTTGAGAGAACCTCGCCGACCGCCTCAACCCTTGCTTCAAGAAACGCACGCTTTTCGATCTGCTCAGAACCCGAACGGGCCATTGAAAGAATATTTTCACATTCTTTCTGAGCATCGGCTTTGATTTTTTCGGCAAGCTTCCTGCCGTCTTCCTCAGCCTTTGCCGCTATCCCGTCGCACTGCTTCTGAGCATTTGCGATTATTGCGCCGCTTTTTGCTGCGCTGTCGTCGTTGATTTTATTAATGATTTTGTCTAAACCTGTCATGGCTTCAGCCCTCTCGGTCAATCAAACGCCGAGCTTGCCGACGCTGATGATTGAAAGCAGAGAAACAAGCAGGGCAAGAACGGCGTAGGTCTCAACCATAACCGCCATTGTGATGGCCTTACCGCTCTGCTCGGGCTTCTTTGCAATAATGCTGACGCCTGCTGCGGCGGCTTTGCCCTGAGAAATGCCTGAGAAATAACCGACAACGGCAATGGGAAGGCATGCGCCGAAATAGAGCAGACCCGAAGCTGTTGAAATAGGCTCAAAGCTTCCGCCGATGATGCCGACCTGAAGAAGAACAAGGATTGCGGCAAGGAAGCCGTAAAGGCCCTGAGTGCCGGGAAGAATCTGAAGAATAAGAACTTTACCGAACTTTGAAGGGTCTTCGGTAACAACGCCTGCGCCTGCCTGTCCGACAAGTCCGACGCCCTTTGCCGAGCCCATACCTGCGAATATTGCGGCTGCTGCCGCTCCTATAAGTGCAAAAACAATACCGAGATTTTCCATGTTATTTTTCCTCCTTGAGTTTGAAATATTTTGTATTGGCAGTTAACGGGGCGAAGGCTCTGCCGCCGCCCTCATAAAACTTGGAATAAAGCTCAACATACTGGAGCCTGTTGGTGTGAACATAAGTGCCTATCATGTTAATCGCAATATTTATCGTATGACCGACAATGAACACGAAAACAAGCAGAATCGCCTTGACAACGGGGTTTGACGGAATTGTTCCGAGCATATTGACAACCTGAGCGATAACGCCCGTGCAAAGGCTCAGGGCAAGCAATCTTGAATATGAAAGAACATCTCCGAGATAGCCCGAGCCGACATTGTAAAGCCCGTAAAGTCCTCCGCCGAGCTTGCCTATCAGGCTCTTTGACGAACGGCCGCTTGTCAGCACAACGGCAATAACGCCCGCTATTGCAAGGTATTTGCCGACGGTGAGCACAGCGGCAGGCATTCCGCCCGCTATCATGTTGGCGCATATCGGAGCAACGCCCGTTACGAGAAGATAAATCGGAACCGTGTCGCAGATTGCGTCAAGCTTTTTGCCCTCTTTCCAGAGCATCACAAGCCTTACGGCAAGGCCGAGATAAAGGTGACATATGCCGAACAGGAAAGAGAAAAGAAGAAGCGTCATGGGATTGTTGCCCTCAAGCGGATCCATCCAGATTGCGATATCCGCAGTTGTCAGATTCTTGCCGAAGAAATTGTTTGCAACAACGGGGATAATGTCGCCGAACCAGCCGCCGAACATTGCGCCCCAGAAAATTGTTGAAATTCCGCAGTAGAAAAACAAATTCATGTTTTTCTTCATGTTTTCTTCAAGCTTCATCTTTTTCTTTGCAATGAATGTAAACAGAACCATCAGCAGACCGTAGCCCGCATCCGAAAGCATGAGTCCGAAGAAGAAATAATAGAAAAACGACATTATCGGGCTCGGGTCAGGGTCTTTTTTCGACGGAAGCGCATACATTGCGGTTATGGACTCCATCGGAGCGTTGAACTGATTGTTTTCAAGCAAAACGGGAACATCCGCGTCCTCGGGCGGATCCGAAGCCGAAACTGCGACGGTATATTTTTCTTCAAGCTGTGAAACCAGCTTTTCAAGCCGCTTTTCGGGAACATAGCCGCTGATTATGATGATGTTTTCGCTCGTTGAAAGCAAATTCAGCGCCTCATACTTATCGTGCCTTATTGAAAAATAATCCCGCACGAATTCAATGTCGCTTCTGTTAGAGGCAAGATTTTCAATTTCTTTTTGGCTCGACTTGATTTCATCGAGCAGCTCGTCAATCCGTTTTTTGCACCGCTCATAGCGAACGGTGGGCGGATGCTTTGTCGGATCGGTCGGATAAGCAAAACCGAGAGACCTCAGAGCATCATTCACTTTCTCTTTGCATTCTCTGTGGCAAACCGCGAAAACGCCGCTTCGGTCTTTATCGTGAAAAACAATTTCAATTTCAAGCTTTTCCTCGCCGTCAAGCAAGGGCGCAAGCGCAATCGAAAGGCTCTCCGCCGTGTAATCGCCCGGCACCGTGCCGATAAACGCCGCCGTGGTCTGCGTTCCCGAAAACTGCATCGGAACATCAAGCGAAAGCCACGGTTCAAGCCCGTCCATGGAAGCTCTGAGCCTTGCAATCTGAGCTTTTGAATCCGCTATTGTTTTTTCACAGCAACAGATATTATAGCAGACCGCAAGCATCTTATCGGCTATATCCGATTTCTTGATATACTCGGAAACAGAAATTTCACGCCTTGCTTCAAAGGATGAAAGCAGGCCTTTTTTCTGCGGAGCATATTTATTGAGAATATCGAGAGCCGTCTGAGCCGTGTCCATATATTTTTCAAGCTGAGACGCCGTTCTGCCCGATGAAAGCTTTGAAAGGCCTTCGGTTTCCTCCTGCTCGTGAAGCTCAATCACGGAGCGCATCTGAAGAAAATCGAAAATATCCTTGCCCTGCTCAATCGGGGCGGCTATTTCAAGATATTTCATTTTAAGCTTTGCCAAGAAAACACCTCCCTGGATATAGATTTTAAAGCGCAGGCTCAAATCATCTCGCTGATTATCGCCGAAACGGCTTCATCGCTCTTTTTCAGCGCAGCCGATTTGATTTCCTCCGCCTTGGATTTTGCATTTTCTGCCGCTTCATCCTGCATTTTCTTGCTTTCAGCCATTGCTGCAGATATCATCTCTTTTGCGGCTTTGTTTGCCTCGGATTTGAGAAATTCTTCTCTTTCCGACGCTTTTGCTTTGGCATCTGCAATCATTTTTTCTCCTTTTTCCGCCGCAGAAGCGGTTTCAAGCGCGCCGGATTTTTCGGCGGCAAGGAGTGCATTCACCATTTCGGAAGCCATAAAAAATCGCCCTCCATATAGAAATTTATATTATTATATATCAAATCGTTCGCTATTTCAATACCAAAAATGACAGAATATATACCACAAAAACTTTTTTGTGTGTGACTATTGCCTATTTTTGAATAATAGAGTATAATATTGAGATGAGTTAGCGGACAAACGCAATCTCTGAAAAACAAGGAGGAAACATAAAAATGAAATTTTATCCGCTCGACCTTGCAGAATTAATAAAGGACAAAGACATTGAAGGCATCATTGCGCTGATCATTTCGAAACTGCCGCTGCTGATTTCGGCGGCAATCATAATCGCCGTAGGTTTTGCCGTTACAAATCTTATCGGTAAGATTCTTATCAAGGCCCTGTGCGCCAAGGGGATTGACCCCTCGATTCATTCGTTTATCAGAACGATTGTAACGCTGATTCTGAAATTTGCCGTTATTCTTTCGGCTCTTTCAACATTAAATATTGATGTCAATTCATTCTTAACCGCCCTCGGAGCTGCGGGAATTACCGCCGGTATCGGCCTGCAATCGAGCATAAGTCAGCTTGCGAGCGGAATTCAGATTCTGGTTAACCACCCGTTCAAGAGCGGAGATTTTATTGATATCGGCTCTGTCAGCGGCAAGGTTCACGAGATAAAAATGATGTATACCGAGCTTATAACGCTCGATAACAAGCGTGTTATTATTCCTAATTCGACAATAACAAGCAGTAACATCATCAACTACAATTCCGAGAGCAGGCGCAGGCTTGACCTTGTTTTCTCAATCTCTTATGACGCCGATATTTCAAAGGCAAAAGAGGTTCTGCTTGAAACGGTCAAAGCAAACAAGCTCATTCTCACCGACCCCGCACCCATCATCGCAGTCAAGGAGCATGCGGCAAGCTCAATAAACCTTGCCTGCCTCATCTGGTGCTCAAGCGACGACTATTGGGACGCATTTTATTCAATGCAGGAATCCGTTAAGCTCGCTTTTGACAGCAACGGAATTCCCATTCCCTATAATCAGCTTGATGTTCATATTGTTAAGGAGTGATACAGTGTCAAATCTGCTGATAAAGCTTTTTGTCAAGGACTATCAGGACACAGAAAACGAGGCCGTCAGAACCCGTCTCGGAACTCTGAGCGGAACGGTCGGCATTCTGCTGAACATCCTGCTTTCGGTCTCAAAGGTTATTTTCGGTCTGATTACAAAGAGTATTTCGATAATCGCCGACGGCGCCAACAATAGTTTTGACGCAATTTCATCGATAATCAACCTTGTCGGCTTTAAAATTTCAGGCAAGCCCGCCGACGATGAGCACCCGTTCGGCCACGGCAGAGTTGAATATGTTTCCGCTCTGACGCTTGCTTTCTTTATCCTTATTATGGGTGTTGAGCTGATTAAAACCTCGGTTGATAAATTCAGAAATCCCGAAGCGGTTGTTTTCAGCGTTCCCGCCGTTATTGTGCTCGTTTTTTCGATTCTTGCAAAGCTCTGGCTCGCATTATTCAACCGCAAAATCGGCAAAATGATTAATTCCGTTGCCGTTAACGCAGTTGTTACGGACAGCCTCGGCGATATCGCCGCAACAAGCTGCTCGCTTATCGCCCTTATCAGCTCAAAATTCACCGATTGGCCGATTGACGCCGTCATGGGCATTGTCGTTGCGCTCGTCATCATCTATGCGGGCATTGATATAATCAGAGGAACAATGGGTCCCCTGCTCGGCGAACCGCCCGAAAAAGAAACCGTTGACAGGCTTGAAGAGCTTGTTTTGTCATATGACGGAATCGTCGGAATCCATGACCTTGTGCTTCACAGCTACGGCCATTCAAAGGTCTACGGCTCGCTTCACGCCGAGGTTCCCGCCGATGTTGACATTCTTCACAGCCACGACACCATCGACCTCATCGAGCGTGAAATAAAGCGACAGCTCGGAATCGAAATCTCAATACATATGGATCCGATCATCAACGACGAACGCACCCACGAGCTGAAAGAGATGGTTCGGGAAATCGTAACGGAAATATGCAGTGATGCAAGTATGCACGATTTCAGGGTTGTTGACGGCCCGACTCACACGAATCTGATTTTTGATGTCGTTCTGCCGAGAAAATCCGGAATAACCGAGGAAGATTTCAAAAACATGGTTGATGAACGGGTTAAGAAAAAGGATAAGAAGTTCTTCACCGTAATTAATATCGACAGAAGCTTTGCAATTTAGCCTCCGCTCTGCCTCAATCGGCAAAATGCCCAAAATTATCTGAAATTCTCGCCGATTTTTTTCATGGATTTTTTCGATAAAACCTTTATTATTATGCTGGAATATAGTAGAATATGTATATAATAAAGAGCGGAGGATATCGACATGCCTGATTATGAAGATTTCAGAACCATTCCCTACGGTCAGCTCGGAATACTTGCGCTGCCCGGCTGCGAAGCTTTTGCGGCGAAAATCGACCAGTATCTTGTCACATGGAGAAAAGAAAGAGACAGCGAACACAAAATGACGCTTCCGTTTGCCGGCTATGAAAGAGACACTTATCTTATCAAAGCCTCTTTCCCGAGATTCGGCACGGGCGAAGGAAAGTGCGTTATCAACCAGACCGTCAGAGGATTTGACATTTTCATTCTCTGCGACGCTTTCAACTACGGCGTTGAATACAAAATGTATGGCCGTTATGTTCCCATGAGCCCCGACGATCACTTCGCAAACCTCAAAAGAGCAATCAGCGCAATTGCCGGCAAGGCAAGAAGAATCACCGTTATCATGCCCATGCTTTACGAGGGCAGACAGCACAGACGCTCCAGCAGAGAATCTCTCGACTGCTCCGATATGCTCCGTGAGCTTTGCCTGAGCCTCGGAGTTGACAATATCATCACCTTTGACGCTCACGACGCAAGAGTTCAGAACGCAATTCCTCAGAAAGGTTTTGAAAATGTTCAGCCCGTTTATCAGATGATAAAGGCTATGTGCAAAAACATCAGCGACTTAAAGCTTGACAACGATCACATGATGGTTGTTTCCCCCGACGAGGGCGGAATGAGCCGTTGCATTTACTTCTCCTCCGTTTTAGGCCTTGAACTCGGCATGTTCTATAAACGCCGTGACTATTCCGTTATCATCGACGGCAGAAACCCGATTATAGCCCATGAATTCCTCGGCGACAATGTTGAGGGCAAAGACGTTATCATCATCGACGACATGATTTCCTCCGGCGATTCGATGATTGAGGTTGCTACCAAGCTTAAAGAGCTAAAAGCCAACAGAATTTACATCTGCGCTTCGTTCGGCCTTTTCTGCAACGGACTTGAGGCATTCGACAAGGCTTACAAAGACGGCTTAATCAGCAAGGTTTTCACAACAAACCTTATTTATTCAACCCCCGAACTGCTTTCAAGAGAATGGTATGTCAGCGTTGATATGTCAAAGTATTGCTCCTACATCATCGACACCCTCAACCATGACGAATCAATCAGCCATCTGCTCGACCCCAAGGACAGAATCAACAAGATTCTTGTTAAATACGGTTTCAAAAAGCCCGAAGAAGTTTAAACATTAAAAATTAAAGGATCGGATAATCGTCTTGCGTGACCTTTTATCCGATCCTTTTCAAAACGGGAGAAAAATATGCAAAACAGAGCTTTGAATTTCAAAAACGAAAATTTCAGAATAATGCAGATTGCCGACACTCAGGAAGTACCCTGCGTTTCGCCCGACACGCTCAGGCTCATTGAGGCGGCTCTTGATTCCGAAAAGCCCGACCTTGTTATATTCACGGGCGACCAGATTAAGGGATATTCCTCTCATTTTGCAGGAAAAAACGGAAAAGAAAATGTTGAAAAGGCAATCAAAACGCTGATAAAGCCGCTTGAAGAGCGCAAAATCCCTTTCACAGCCACTTTCGGCAATCACGACGGTCAGGCGGCGCTCGGCAACGCCGAACAGCTTGAAATATACAAGCAGTCAGAGATGTTTGTTTATTCCGAATCCGCATCTGAAAATGACCCCGGCACTTTCCGACTGAAAATCGGCAACAATGATTTTATCATTTATATATTTGATTCTCATTCAAAAGCCGAGAACGGCGGCTACAGCGCAGTTAACGGAAATCAGCTTGCGTGGTACCGTTCGGAGCGGGACAAGGCCGAATCGGCAAAGGGCAAATGCGTTCCGTCGCTTGTTTTTCAGCATATCCCCACGCCCGAATATTTCGATGTTATCAAGCGTGTCAAGAGGTTCACCAAGGGCGCTGTCAGGGCTTTCGGCAATCATAAAAATGAGTTTTATATTCTTGACCCGAGCAGCTGCGACGAGGGCGATTTTATGGGTGAATCCCCTGCCGCTCCCTATGAAAACAGCGGTGAAATCGACGCATTTCTCGAAAAAGGCGATGTTCTCGGCGTTTTCGTCGGGCATGACCACAACAACAGCTTTGTTGCAAAATACAAAGGGCTTGACCTCGGCTACACTCAGGGGGCGGGCTTCAATGTCTACGGTCCGGGCTTAAAAAGAGGCGTTCGTATTTTTGATATTAACGAAAACGGAAGCTATGAAACAAAGACCGTAACTTACAAAGAACTGTGCGGAAATAAGGTTGACAAAAAAGCCAAATTTGCGCTTTATACCTATGCGCCGACAAATGTTTCGCAGGTTCTCACGGCAGTTAAAGAAACCGCCGCCGTTGCCGCCTGCGCCGCCGCAGTCGGAGCGATAATATATTTTGCGGTGAAATAACAATATTAAAAGGAAAGACAAGCTTATGAAGCATTGCGGAACTCAAAAGTTAGAAACAGACAGACTGATTTTAAGAAGATTCACACACGATGATGCTGAAGCCAAGTATAAAAATTGGGCGTCGGATGAAGAAGTCACCAAATTTCTGATGTGGCAACCCCATTCAAGCCCGGAAGTCAGCCAGAGCATAACTGACGAATGTGTCAAGCAGTATTCCGATGACAAATATTATAATTGGGCTATTGTATTGAAGGAAAACGGAGACGAACCGATCGGCGGCATCGGCGTTGTGCACATGAATGAGGAAATTTCAATGGTGCATATCGGCTATTGCATCGGAAAGGCATGGTGGCATCAGGGAATCACCTCAGAAGCCCTCAAAGCGGTTATGGAGTATTTGTTTGATGTTGTTGATGTTAACAGAATTGAATCAAGACATGACCCGAGAAACCCCAATTCGGGCAAGGTCATGCAAAAATGCGGAATGAAATATGAGGGAACCATGCGCAGCGCCGATTGGAATAATCAGGGCATTTGTGACGCCTGTTATTATGCATTGTTGAAATCGGAACGGTGAATTGTTCAAAAAAATCGGTGCGGTAGGGAACGCCGTCCCGCATAAAACAAACCTTTGATTCATGTTTCCCGGAACGCTGAGGACAGCGTTCCCTACGAAAAAAATATTTTTCAGCAGATTCGCCATAACAAGCAGACGTCGGGAGCAAGCCCCCGTCCTTCCTTGTACTTCTTCACTAAAAAAACAGGACGGTGAAACAAAATGAGCACAAAAGATCGCATATTAGAGTTGCTTGAGCAGCAGCGGGGAGAAAGCATATCGGGCGAACACCTTGCCGGAATGCTGAGCATTTCAAGAAATGCCGTATGGAAAGCCGTTAAGGAGCTTCAGAAAGACGGCTATAATATCGTCGCCGTCACAAACAAAGGATACTGCCTTTCTGACGAAAATGACATAGTTTCGGTTCCGGGGATAAAGCCGTTTCTGTCCGAAAAAAGTCAAGCTTATGCCGATAAAATTC
>JBJEQC010000219.1:0-2439 GCA_051881555.1 Acutalibacteraceae bacterium | reverse complement strand
AAGGAGGCCAACGAAGCAACAGCCTATTGTATGGGCTCCTTTGGCAAAGGAGCTGCCCGTAGGGCTGAGGATTGGTAAGGTGCGTATAAAAATATTATTGATTTTCGGAACGCCGAGGACGGCGCTCCCTACTGATGATTGCATATATATATTGTTGCGCCGATTTTCTGCACAAATAAAGACAGCGAAAAGATAATCTTCAGCGCTGTCTTGTTATGTAAGGGTATATTATATTTATTATACTATTATATATCCCATCGGGAAAGGCTCAACCTCAGGGGAGTCGGTCATGGTTTTCAGAACCAGATAGAACTCGAATTTTTTCGGCTCCCTGCCGTTGCGGGTCTCCCAGTCTCTGAGATATATTCCGCTTTTGAGCAGAGTTATCAGGTCGCCCTGCTCGTCGGGAAAGGACTGAGTGTGAACATAGTCAAAATCGGGCAGGCGGTATCTTTCGGCATAATCCTCAAGAGTTTCGCCGTTTCGCAGAAAACATATCCTGTCGTTTTCAAGCAGCCATTCGCATAGCCTGAGCTTGAATTCGGCTTCGCTGAGAATATCGGAAATCATTTTTCGATACCCAGCTTTTTGCAACAGTTATCAACGATTTTCTGCATTTCGGGCAGTTTTTTCTCAATGTCTGCGACAAGGGCGAACTGAGTGCGGCATCTGACAAGATTATGCTCGGGATATTCTGTTTTGAAATAAACATCGCCGTTGATGAAGTCGCCGAGGAATCTCATTCCGCATTCAAGCGTCATAAGCTTTGAGGAATAGGCAAGCTGATTTATTTCGTCCTTTGTCAGGCTTTCGCCGGCGGAGGAGAGATAGCCGAGAGTGTATGCTTCAAAAAGCTCAAGGCTGAGAGAAACCTTGTAAACATCCTTTTCGTCCTCTGCGGCGGTGTTTGCGCCGAAGCGGATACTGTCGCCGAAATCGTAGAGAGAAAGTCCGGGCATGACGGTGTCAAGGTCAACAACGCAGATACCCTCGTTCGTTTCGTTATCAAACATAACATTGTTAAGCTTAGTGTCGTTATGAGTTACACGCAGTGGAAGCTTGCCTTCGCTGAGCATGTCAACAAGGACCCGGCAGTCCTTTTCACGGGCAAGAACAAAATCAATTTCGCTCCGGGCCTCATCAGCTCTGCCCGAAAGGTTGCTTTCAACAGCCGCCTTGAAATCGGCAAATCTTGAAACGGTGTTGTGAAAATTCGGTATCGTTTCATAGAGGCTGTCAATGGGATAATCCGCAAGCATTCCCTGGAATTTACCGAAAGCCTTTGCCGCATTGAAGAACACTTCGCTGTTTTCAATCTTCTGGCAGGAGTGAGCGTTATAGACATAGTTATAGCAACGCCAGCAACGCCCCTCGCTGTCGGTATAAAAAGGCTTATCGTCTTTGGTGAAGAAAACGGTCAGGCATTCTCTTTCAATATCTCCGCCGTTCTGAATAACCTTGTTCTGCATATGCTTCGTTACGCCGACAACATTCTGCATGAGCAGGTCGGGATTTTTGAAGACATAAGTGTTAAGCTCCTGAACAAGATATTTGTTTTCGTGGCCGCTTTCTTCGCAGAATTCAAATATATATGTATTATTAATATGGCCGTCATGGAGCTGAGTAACATTTTTCAGTTCTCCGCTGAATTTGAAGTTTCCGAGCAGTTCGGAAATTGTGTCAATTCTGTTATCTAACACAGGGTCACGCCTTTCTGATAATTATATTGCCGAAAAATTCGGGTCTGTGAAAATCCGGTTCGGGAGTTCCGACGGGGAAAAATGACCCGAAATGCGGATTCGCCGACAGTTCGGCGCATTTGTAAAAATTACCTTTGACCGTTGTTTCGCAAACATGGAAATCCGTTTGAAAAAGCTCCGAAATAAAGCTTTCGGAAAGAATTATTTCACATCCCCAAGCTTTTTTGCCGTCTTCTTCAAGCTCCATGGGGAAAACCGTCGGTTCAAGGTCGGTCAGCTCTTTAATAAACACTCTGTCATTTCGGCAAGTGCCGAGCTGCGAGAGGTAAACGCCGTCTTTGTTGACCTCAACATTTATGTAGCGGCTGTCGCCCTCAACGGGCATGAGAAACAGTTCAAGACAGCTGTCCGTATAAACGGGATCGTCTCGCTTTTTGCATTCGCAGCGAATGTTTTCCTCAAAAGACCAGAGCAGGGCGTGAAGCCCCTCGCCCTCAACGGCAAACATTGCGGCGAAGCTTTTGGGGTGAGTTCCGCCCTCGGCTTCCCACGGGTAGCAGGAGATTTCAGCTACGGGGAAATTCCTTGCATGGGCGGCGGATTTATAAATCGGAGCGGTGTATTCCGTAATTATCCCTCGCTTTTCAAACGGTAACAAATTATATTATGAGATTATGCAGAATAATTCGTAAAACGCTTTAAAAATATTGCCGAAGCTCTTAGCGGTCAGTCTGAGATA
>JBJEQC010000218.1:0-10640 GCA_051881555.1 Acutalibacteraceae bacterium | reverse complement strand
TGACGGGAGTGAGCCGATGAAAAAAACCGCTGTTTTTGCCGCCTTGATTGCGGCTGTTGCTCTGGCGGGATTTTTGATTTATGACGGCGTTTCAAACAAAACCGCTTCGGCTGACTTTTTCGCCATGAACACCTATGTTACCGCCGATATCACGGGCAGAGATTCTGTGGAATGTGCCGACGAGACTCAAAAAATCGTTGAAAATCTCGATATATCCGTGCTGTCAAGAACGGCTGAAAATTCCGTTATTTTCCGTATTAACCGAAACGGAGCAGGGGAGCTTGACGAAAAAACCGCAGATTATGTTTCTCAGCTTATCGAAGTATGCGAAAAAAGCGGCGGAGCATTCGATTTTACCCTCGGCTCGGTCAGCGACCTTTGGAGCTTCGGCTCGTCGCCTGCCGTTCCCGATTCCGAAAAGCTTTCGCAGGCTCTTTCTCACAGCGGATATGAAAAAATAACCTTGTCGGGCGGCAGAATTGAAAAAAGTGATAAAGAAGCGATGCTCGATTTCGGAGCGACGGGCAAGGGAATTGCACTTGATGAAATAAAAACCTGCCTTGAAAGCCGAAAGGTCAAGAATGCCGTTGTCAGCGTCGGCGGAAGCGTTCTGCTGTTCGGCAAGAAAGAATTCACCGTCGGCATCAGAGACCCGTTTGGTAATTCGGGGAGCTATGTTGCAAAGCTCGGCGTTTCCGACTGCTGTGTTTCAACCTCGGGCTGTTACGAACAGCAGTTTGAGCAGGGCGGTAAAAAATATCATCATATTCTTGACCCCGAAACGGGATATCCCGTTGATAACGGTTTGCTCAGCGTGACGGTAATTTCAGAAAGCGGGCTTCTGAGCGACGCTCTTTCAACTGCCTGCTTCGTTCTCGGAATCGAAAAGGGCTCAGCTCTTGCAAGGGAATACGGTTGCACGGCGATTTTTATTGATGAAGATAAAAATATTTATGTTGAGGGCGATTCGGGGATTATTGAAATAACCGACGAAGCATATAGTTTTACGGAGCGGACATGAATATTAAACTTTTCAAAAAATGGGATGCGGCGGTTATCGCCGTTGCTCTTGCGGCGGCTCTGGCTTTTTCGCTCTGGAGTCACCGTGAAAGAGGAGCTCCCGTTGCGGTTATCACCGTAGGCGGAGAGGTGTTTGAAACCGTTGAGCTTTCATCCGTCACCGACAGAATAACAATCAACCCGAACACCGACCCCGAGGTGGTTATCGCCGCCGAAAACGGGGAGATTTGGTTTGAAAATGCCGGCTGTGAGGACAGGCTCTGCGTTGCCGCCGGCAAACTCAGCAAAAGCGGAGATACCGCCGTCTGCCTGCCTGCCAAAACGGTTATTACCGTTGAGGGCTCGGAGGTTGACGCAGTTGTTTATTGATTATGAAGAATAATATTGCATATAAAACCTCGCTCATGGCGATTCTTTGTGCATTGGCTTTGGCACTCGGCTTTCTTGAAAGCCTTCTGCCGCCGATTCCTCTGCTGCCGCCCGGAGCGAAACCCGGTTTTTCAAATATAATAACGATGTTCGCCGCAGGCAGTCTCGGCTTTTCCGCCGCAGGAACGGTAGCTCTTGTCAAAGGCTGTTTCGCTTTTGTGACAAGGGGTTTTACGGCGGGCATAATGAGCCTTTCGGGCGGCCTGCTTTCGGCGGGTGCAATGTATCTGCTCATGCGTTATGCGAAAAAAATCCTCGGCACGGTCGGCATTTCCGTTATTTCCGCTCTGTGCCACAATCTCGGCCAGCTCGTTGCCGCAATTTTTATTACCGGCACGGCTGAAATAGTTTATTATGCGCCTGCGCTTGCGGTTTTCGGCGTGATAACCGGAGCCGTAACGGGCGTTGTTCTCAGGGCGGTTATGCC
This sequence comes from Acutalibacteraceae bacterium, assembly GCA_051881555.1. GTDB lineage: Bacteria > Bacillota > Clostridia > Oscillospirales > Acutalibacteraceae > CAG-177. The sequence continues at coordinate 8,764 of JBJEQC010000218.1, read as the reverse complement.
TGCTCTTGAGAAAATAAAAAAGCATATTCTGAATCCAAAATCAAGAAAAGAGGAGGATGATTAATTATGGCTAAGGCCGGATTTGACGGCGTTCTGAAAGCTGTCAAAAAGGTCAGAGGCGGTGTCAAGGTTGATCACCATAAAAATACCGCTGAAAAAGAAGTTGTAAGAATCCCCGTTCCGTCAAAGGTTACCATTCCCATGCAGCAGCATATCGGCGCACCCTGCGAGCCGCTTGTTAAGGTCGGCGACGAGGTTGGAGTCGGTCAGCTTATCGGCGACACCGACAAGTTCGTCAGCGCACCGATTCATGCTTCCGTTTCGGGCAAGGTCACCGCTGTCGGAAATGTAAAACTCCCCAACGGAGTTATGTCAACCGCCGTTACCATTGAATCAGACGGCGAAATGAGACTTTGGGAGGGCATTGAGCCGCCGAAAGTAAAAACGAGAGAAGATTTTATCAAGGCTGTCAGGGCTTCGGGGCTTGTCGGTCTGGGCGGCGCAGGCTTCCCGACCCATATCAAGCTGAATTTCCCGCCCGAAAAGAATATTGACACCCTCGTTATCAATGCCGCCGAGTGCGAGCCTTACATAACGGTCGACTACCGTGAATGTATTGAAAATTCATGGGATATTCTCTCGGGAGTATACACGATAAAGGAAATGCTCGGCTTCAAGAGAGTTGTTATTGCCGCCGAGGATAACAAGCCCGAGGCTTTCAAGGTTCTGAAGAACATTGCAGACCACGAGCTTGACAAGGACGATGAGGTTAAGCTCATGGTTCTTGAATCGAAATATCCTCAGGGCGCTGAAAAGATGATGGTTCAGTCCGCAACCGGCAGAAAGGTTCCGCCCGGAAAACTGCCTGCCGATGTCGGCTGTGTTGTTATGAATGTCGCTTCGGTTGCGTTCATTGCCCGCTATCTCAAAACGGGCAAGCCCCTCGTCAGCCGTTCGCTGACCGTTGACGGCTCGGCAATCGCTCAGCCCAAGAATGTCAGAGTTCCCGTCGGCACGAATATCGGAGAAATCATTGATTTCTGCGGCGGCTTCAGCGCAGAGCCCTGCAAAATTCTGACGGGCGGCCCGATGATGGGCCTTGCAATTGTCGGAACGGATCTGCCCGTTCTCAAGCAGAACAATGCCATTCTTGCTTTTGCAAAGGATGATGCCATCCTTAAAAAAGAAACCGACTGTATACGCTGCGGCAGATGCGCTCAGGACTGCCCGATGAGCCTTGTGCCGACCAACATTGCAAACGCCGCAAAGAAAAGAAATGTTGATGCGCTCAAAAAGACGGGCGTTACCGTCTGCATGGAATGCGGAAGCTGTGCGTTTGCCTGCCCTGCGGGCAAACCGCTCGTTCAGTATATGCGCCTTGCCAAGGCAATTCTCAGAGAGGAGGGCAATAAATAATGGTTAACGGAAAAAAGCTTGTTGTCAGCGCTTCGCCGCATCTGCGTTCAACAACGACAACAACAAAAATAATGCTTGATGTCATTATTGCTCTCATGCCTGCTCTGGCGGCTTCGATTGTAATTTTCGGGCCGAGAGTTCTTGCGGTCACGGCAACGACGGTAATTACCGCCGTGCTTTCCGAATACATCGCAAGAAAGGTTATGAAAAGAAATAACACCATCGGCGATCTGAGCGCAGTTGTTACCGGACTTTTGCTTGCATTCAACCTGCCCGTGAGCATTCCGCTCTGGATTGCCGCCGTCGGCAGTATTATTGCAATAATCGTTGTTAAACAGTTTTTCGGCGGAATCGGTCAGAACTTCGCAAACCCCGCCATCACGGCAAGAATCATTCTTCTTCTTTCGTTTGCAAAGAAAATGGGCGATTGGACTGCTCCGCTTTCGTGGAGAACCGACGCCGTTTCAACCGCAACTCCGCTTGCGTCCCTTGCTTCGGGCGAAACCGAGGGGCTTCCCTCATTGCTTGATATGTTCCTCGGCCTCAGAGCAGGCAGTCTCGGCGAAACCTGCGCTCTTGCTCTCATCGTCGGCGGAATTTATCTCGTTGCCCGCAAGGTTATTTCTCCCGCAATTCCGCTTTCTTTCATCGGAACGGTTGCGGTTATTATGCTTATTGCAGGCAAAGGCGATCTTGAATTTGTTGCTTATCAGATTATGGGCGGCGGTCTGCTGCTCGGCGCAATATTCATGGCAACCGATTATTCCACAAGCCCGATTTCATTTACCGGCAAAATCGTTTTCGGCATCGGATGCGGCATTCTTGCCTCATTGATAAGGCTGTTCGCTTCAATGCCCGAGGGCGTTTCGTTCGCAATCCTTATTATGAATCTTCTTGTTCCGCATATTGAAGCTCTCACAAAGCCGAAGCCGTTCGGAACGGTTAAAGAGGAAAAGGCAAAGGAGGCTGTTGCAAAATGAAAAAGCTGAAAGAATACGCAATGCCTACCGTTGTTCTTTTCATCATCTGCTTTGCCGCAACTCTCCTGCTCGGAGTGACCAATTCCGTCACCGAGCCGAAGATTGAACAGCTCGCTCAGGAGACCGAGCAGAAATCAAGGCAGACGGTTTTCCCCGATGCTGCAAGCTTCGGAGATGTCACCTATCCCGAGGAGGGAACGACGATTGTTCCCGCTCTCGATTCGGCAGGCGAGGTTATCGGCTATGTCGTAGTCAACTCGGAAAAAGGCTACGGCGGAGAGATTTCCGTTATGACGGGCGTTGACACCGAGGGCAAGGTCACGGGAGTCAACATTCTTTCCCACGGCGAAACTGCGGGTCTCGGAGCAAACGCAACGGGCGAGAAGTTCCGCAATCAGTTCATAGGTTTGGTTAAAGACATTACCGTTTCAAAGGATAAGCCCGGCGACAATTCGATTGACGCACTCACGGGCGCAACCATAACTTCAAGAGCGGTTGTCAGAGCGGTTAATGCCGCAATTGAAGCAGCGGGAGGTGAGAACATTGGCTGATAAGAAAAAATCACTCGGCAAGGAGTTCACGAAAGGTCTTTTGGCAGAAAACCCCGTTCTGAGGCTGGTTCTCGGAACCTGCCCGACTCTTGCAGTTTCAACAAGTGTTGTCAACGCAATCGGCATGGGCATTTCTGCTTTGATTGTTCTCGTCTGCTCCAATGTCGTTATTTCGCTTCTCAGAAAGGTTATTCCCTCAAAGGTTCGTATCCCTGCATATATCGTCATCATTGCTTCGTTTGTTACGATTGTTCAGATGCTTGTCAAAGCGTTCGTTCCCGCCCTTGATGCGGCGCTCGGCGTTTTCCTGCCCCTTATCGTTGTTAACTGCATTATCCTCGGCAGAGCCGAAGCTTTTGCAGGCAAAAATTCCGTTATCGCTTCTGCGGTTGACGGCCTCGGCATGGGCGTTGGCTTCACTATCGCTCTTTGCTGCATGGCTTCAGTCAGAGAAATTCTCGGCGCAGGCACCTTCCTTTCGGGCGCACAGAATCTTCTCGTTCTTTTCGGCGAAAACACGCTCGGCGGCTTCAACGGCTTCACGCTTATCCCGCAGGACGGCGTTATCAGCCCGATGATGATATTCATTCTTGCTCCCGGCGGCTTCTTCACATTCGGTATTCTCATGGCGTGCGCCAATAAGATTGCCGAAAGAAAGGGCAAGCCCAAGGCGGAGCTGGGCGGCTGCAAAGCCTGCCCGATGGCTAAAAACTGCGCTATTCTTGCCGAGGGCAAGGAGTGCGGAGAAAAAAAGGAGGATGAACAGGCATGAAAATTTTCCTTTCCATTCTTCTCACGGCAATTCTGACAGAGAACTTCGTTCTCTGCAAATTCCTCGGAATCTGCCCGTTCCTCGGCGTTTCAAAGAAGCTGAACACGGCGGTCGGAATGTCGGCGGCGGTTATCTTCGTTATGGCTCTTGCAACGGCGGTAACCTATCCCATCAACAAGTATCTGCTTGCCGCAAACGACCTTGAATATCTTCAGACTATCGTTTTCATCCTTGTTATTGCGGCTCTCGTTCAGCTCGTTGAGATTATTCTCAAGAAATTCATGCCGCCGCTTTATAATGCGCTCGGCATCTATCTGCCGCTGATAACAACAAACTGTGCGGTTCTCGGCGTTGTTATTCTTAACATCACCAAGGAATATAACTTTGCTCAGTCGATGGTCAACAGCGTCGGAGCAGGTCTCGGATTCATGCTTGCAATGGTAATTTTCTCGGGCGTTCGCTCAAGACTTGAAAATTGCGACATTCCGAAGTTTCTTCAGGGCTTGCCGATCGTTCTGATTTCGGCTTCCATCGTTTCGGTTTCTTTCATGGGCTTCACGGGGCTTGTTGAAGGAATATTCGGTTAAGGAGGCGGCGAAAATGGAATCAATTATTACTGCGGTTATCATCGTTTCCGTAATCGGAATCATTGCGGCAGTCGGTCTGACGGTTGCTTCAAAGCTTTTCGCCGTTCCCGTTGACGAAAAGGCTGAGAAAATCAGAGAATGTCTGCCCGGCGCAAACTGCGGCGCTTGCGGCTTCTCGGGCTGTGACGGTTACGCCGCCGCTCTTTCAAAGGGCGACACAACGGACACGGCTCTCTGCGCTCCCGGCGGCAATGAAACCGCAAAGGCAATCGGCGAGGTTACGGGTCTTGCGGCAGGAGAGGTCAAGCCCATGGCGGCTGTCGTTCTCTGCCAGGGTCATAACATCAACGCCGTCACAAAGCTCGAATATCAGGGCGTTAAAAGTTGCCGTATGGCAACACAGATTTTCGGCGGACCGAAAGAATGTATCTACGGCTGTTTAGGCTTCGGCGACTGCGTTGCCGCCTGCGATTTCAACGCAATCAGCATTTGCGACGGCATTGCAAGAATCAATCCGTTTGAATGCAAGGCGTGCAAAAAATGCGTCAGAACCTGCCCCAAGGGTCTAATTGAGCTTATGCCGCTTGAAGAAACAAGGGCGGCGGTGCTCTGCAAGAACCATGACAAGGGCGCAGTTACACGCAAAGAATGCAAGGCGGGCTGTATCGGCTGTATGAAGTGCGTCAAGGTCTGCGAAGCGGGGGCGGTAACGATTGACCGCTTCTGCGCAAAGGTTGATTACACAAAATGCACGGGCTGCGGCAAATGCCACGCCGAATGCCCCGTCGGAGCAATTGATGTTATCAGCCTCGGAGTTAAAGCATAAATGACTATATCGGACTGCCCCGGGCGTTAAACCTGAGGCAGTCCTGTTGTTTATCTTATAATCATTATATTAGTGGTATATTAGTGATGGAAAAGTCTCATGCCCGTGAAGCACATAACCATGCCGTGCTTGTTGCAGGCTTCGATAACATTGTCGTCACGGATTGAGCCGCCCGGCTCTGCGATGTAGGTAACGCCGCTCTTTGAGGCTCTCTCAATGTTGTCGCCGAACGGGAAGAATGCGTCGCTTCCGAGAGCAACGCCCTTGATTGTTGCAAGATATGCTTTCTGCTCCGCCTTTGTGAACGGCTCGGGCTTCTCCGAGAAAAGAGTCTGCCAGACGCCGTCTGCAAGAACATCTTCGTATTCGTCGGAGATATAAACATCAATCGTGTTGTCTCTGTCGGGTCTGCCGACCGTGTCAAGGAACGGAAGATTGAGAACCTTTTCATGCTGTCTGAGATGCCAGATATCAGCCTTGTTGCCTGCAAGACGGGTGCAGTGGATTCTTGACTGCTGACCTGCGCCAACGCCGATTGCCTGACCGTCAACAGCATAGCAAACCGAGTTTGACTGAGTGTATTTAAGAGTAATGAGCGAAATTATAAGGTCACGCTTTGCGCTGTCGGGCATTTCCTTGTTTTCGGTAACGATTTTTGAAAGCAGTTCGTTATCAATTTTAAAATTGTTTCTGCCCTGCTCAAAGGTTATGCCGTAAACCTGCTTTGTTTCAATCGGATTCGGAACATAATTCGGGTCGATTTTAACGATATTGTAGTTGCCCTTTCTCTTGCTTTTGAGAATTTCAAGGGCTTCGGGCTCATAACCCGGAGCAATAACGCCGTCCGAAACCTCTCTCTTGATAAGCTTTGCGGTGGTGACATCGCAAACGTCGGAGAGAGCAATCCAGTCGCCGAAGGAGCTCATTCTGTCGGTTCCTCTTGCTCTTGCATAAGCGGTTGCAAGCGGAGAATCGTCAAGACCCTCAATGTCGTCAACGAAGCAGGCTTTTTTGAGCTTTTCGCTCATTTTGATGCCGACTGCCGCCGAGGTGGGGCTGACATGCTTGAATGAGGTTGCGGCGGGCATTCCGAGAGCCTCTTTAAGCTCCTTGACAAGCTGCCAGCTGTTGAAAGCGTCAAGGAAATTGATATAGCCGGGTCTGCCGCAGAGGATTTCAATGGGCAGCTCGGAGCCGTCTGCCATATAGATTTTTGAAGGCTTCTGATTGGGGTTGCAGCCGTATTTAAGTTCAAATTCTTTCATTTGTTCTTCCTCACTTATTCTTATTAATCATTCTTGCTTCGTATTTTCCGCTTTCAAGGTCGACATAGCGGACATAGAGCGAAATTTTATTCTGTTCGTTGAGGTTGCTCCAGAGAGTATTTGTAAATTCGTCGATATCGTCGGGAATCTTAACTCTTTCGGGCTCGCCCGTAAAGGTCGGGATGGGGTTGCCGTCGTGATTATAGGTGTGGATGAAATGGCCGAGACCGCTGAGAGCGGGGTAGGAGAATGTGTATCTGTTGCATGCAGAGCCGTTTTCGTCGGCGCTCTTGAGAATGCTCATTTTATAGGTGAAATCGCCGCCGTCAAAGGTCAGCATACCGCTGATTCTCGGGGTAAAGTTCGGCTTATCGGGCTCAAACTCTCTTGTTTCAAGAGCCTGCTCAAAGGTTTTGCCGCTTTCGATGAAATCATAGATAGTGTCGGTCTGGTCGCCGTTGGTGACGATGAGCTTGTTGCCCGTCTGTCTGACGGGGGCGTAGATGATAAGCGAGGGGTCCTCAACCTTTGAAGCGTCAAAGGGGTGGATTATAACCTCGTCGCCCTGCTCGATAAAGACTCTGTTTCTGCTGTTTTCGCTTCTGCCCATGATGAAATATGCGGCAACTGCTTTCTTTCCGTCGGAGCTTTTGCCGATAACGATTCCTCTGCCAACATAGGAGTTATCCCTGATAAGCTCACCGATGTCTGCTATTGCGTAAATGCTCATTTAACCTCATCCTTTCAAAAAAATAGGGCAGCCTTACCCGAAAAGATAAGACTGCCCAGACGGTCGGCATTAATCAGACTTTTTGCTTCTTCGCAGTGCTCTGCGTAATCCGTCAGTCACAAAAAGCCTTTAAATTAACTATAGTCTAACACAGAAAACCGATTTTGTCAATCGAAAAAAGCGTGGCAAGAATGGAAATTTACAAAGAAAAATGATATAATTTCAGAAGAAAAATAAATTTTTTCAAAAAAACACTTGACTCTCCTTTTAGGGGATAGATTATGATGACATCAACGATAACGGAGGCGATAAAAAATGTTAAAAATCGGCGAGTTTTCAAAGCTTTCTATGCTGACGGTCAAAGCCCTGCGGTTCTATGAAAAAGAGGGGCTTCTGATTCCCGCAAAAACCGATGAGTGGACGGGCTACCGCTTCTATGAAACGAGCCAGCTTGAAACAGCGGCAAAAATCAAAGCGCTTCGTCAGCTTGATTTTTCGATTGACGAAATTAAAGAGCATTTCAGCGGCGTTCCGCTCACTGACGCTCTCAAAGCAAAGAAAGCAGAGCTGCAGCAAAAACAAGCCGATATTTCCGTCAGACTCTCCGTTATTGAATATTTATCGGAGGACAAAGAAATGAAGTATCAGGCAGTTATTAAGGAAATACCCGAAACAACCGTTTACAGCGAGACGAGAATGCTCAAAACCTACGGAGAGGTTACGGATCTTGTGCTCGGTTCGGCGGAAGAATGTCTCAGGCTGAACCCCGATATCGAGTGCGCAAAGCCCGATTACGGCTTTTGCGAATATCTTGACGGCGAGCATAAGGAGACGGATATTCTGACAAGATATTCACAGGCGGTCGTTAAGGCAGGAGTTGAGAATGACAGAATCAAGTTCCGCACTCTGCCCGCCACAAAAGCTATCAGCATTTATCACAGGGGAGCATATGACCGCCTCGGCGAAGCTTACGCTTACATTATGGAATATGCTTCGGAAAACGGTTACAAAATCAGCGGCTTGCCCAGAGAGGTCTATATTGACGGCATCTGGAATAAGGAAAATCCCGAAGAATGGCTGACCGAAATTCAGCTCCCGATTGAAGTGGAATAAGCATTATCCCCGCCTGCTTTGCGGCAGACGGGGACTTTTTCATTTTATCAGAAAATCATTTTATAAATAACCGTCAGGAACAAGCTGAGATTCCGCATTATGTTATTGAGGATTGAGTGAAGGTTTTCAATAATATTTGCGGAATTTATTTCTGCGCCGACTTGCGCATAACCCGGCAGAACGCCATTATTATCGTTGATTCCGTCGCTGTCAACCGCAAAATTATAAATAATGGGCGATACGAGGGCGAGCAGGAAATACTCGACAGGGGTAACCGGTCCGAGAACCTTTGTGCCGAGCTTTGTAAGGTCGCTGGCGATTCCGCTTGTGCCGAATCCCGAAAGTAATTCATTGGCGGCTTTGAGGAACACCTTGTCGGCGACATCTGCAAGGTCGTGCCTGAGAACAAGGGCGACAAGTCTGAGGAAAACCGTAACCTCGGTGCTCTGAAGCGAAAACGCTTCTTCGCCTGCATAGTGGGCGGCAACAAGCTCCGTTGCAACATCCCAGCCGTTTTCATAATT
>JBJEQC010000217.1:0-10670 GCA_051881555.1 Acutalibacteraceae bacterium | reverse complement strand
AAGCATCAGGTTCTCAGCTATCAATACAGCTATATTGACGACTATTATTACACCAACGACAAGGACTGCTGGCAGGATAATTTCGGCTTCGGCAAATTCTATGACATAGTTGCGCCTTATATCCTCATGGAATATGACTATGTCCGTGTTTTCTTCACCTATGACAATAAAGACTGGATGATTCAGCTCTGGAAGGGTCAGTACGGTCTGCTTTTCTACGGCGGAGAAATGGGCGTTTACAACAAAGCACACAGCGATAAAGAGGACACGCTTTTCACAATGTACGGCTGCCCCGACAAGAGCGATTGGCTCAAAATGGAAATGTCACTCTACCATGACGAGGGCGGCGGCAACTATGTTCGCCAATTCACAAGAGAATATGATGATTATTGGTGGTGCACGGGCTTCAAGGACGGTCACCTGAGGCAGCAGGAGCCGGCAGACGAGCTGAGAATGACCGGCAGAATCACTTTGAAAGACGACGAAATGACCGAAATGTTCACTCAAGGACTCATTGCCTGCGGTTTTTCGGAGAGCGAAAGCCTGAGCGGTCTTGGGCTTGACCAATTCTATGTTGAGGGCAACGATGTTCATCTCAAATGGCAGAATATTTCCGAAGCGGAAAACACAATGCCCATCAAAATCGGCATCGGAATGCTGGTTACCGCAAACATCATATCGTTCTTCCTTATGATTCTCGTATTTCTCGGAATGATGGGAATGGGTGCATTCCTGCTGTTCCTGTTTATCTGAATTTGATATTATTGGGGCTGTTTGAGCAATCGGCAGCCCCGTGATTTTTTGAAACCCGGAGGCTTTTCATGTCAACAAAATCAAACCTTAAAACCAATCCCGACGCCTGCCCGCTTGCCAAAAAATGCGGCGGCTGTCAGCTTCAGAACATGACCTACAACCGTCAGCTTCGTTGGAAACAGGCAAGGTGCGAAATTCTGCTCAAGAAATTCGGAAAAGTTGATAAAATAATCGGCATGGAGTCTCCTTATCACTACCGCAACAAGGTTCAGGCGGCGTTCGGCAGAACGAGGAGCGGAAAAATCATTTCGGGCGTTTATCAATCGGGCAGTCACCGGATTGTTTCGGTTGATTCCTGCATGACCGAAGACGAGACAGCCGATAAAATCATCGTTGATATCCGTGAAATGCTGCCGAAATTCAAAATCCGGACTTATGACGAGGATAAGGGCACGGGATTTTTGCGCCATGTGCTTGTTAAAAGAGGTTTTTCAAGCGGCGAAGTCATGGTTGTTATTGTCGGAGCGAGCGGATATTTCCCGATGAAGAAAAAATTCACCTCCACCCTGCTCGAAAAGCACCCCGAGATAACGACGGTGGTGCTCAACATAAACCCGAAAGACACGAATCTTGTGCTTGGCGAGCGTGAAGAAGTGCTCTACGGCGAGGGATTTATTGAGGATACGCTCTGCGGCTGTGTTTTCAGAATCTCCCCGAAATCGTTTTATCAGATAAATCCCGTTCAGACCGAAAAGCTTTACGGCAAAGCGATGGAGCTTGCACAGCTCAGCGAAAGCTCGACCGTGCTTGACGCTTATTGCGGAATCGGAACAATAGGACTTGTTGCCGCCAAAAAGGCGGGCAGGGTTATCGGAGTTGAACTGAATCCCGATGCTGTCAGAGACGCAATTTCAAACGCAAAGCGCAACAGAGCCGATAATATCCGTTTTTTCTGCGCAGACGCAGGCGATTTTATGGAGACTGCCGCTCGTGAGGGCGAAAAATTTGATGTTGTTTTCATGGACCCGCCCCGTTCGGGCAGCAGCAAAAAATTTATTGAATCCCTTGCAAAAGCCGCGCCGAAAAGAATTGTTTATATTTCCTGCAACCCCGAAACCCTTGCAAGAGATCTTGAACTCATAACCCGAAAAGGCTATTCCGTTCAAAAAATCTGCCCCGTTGATATGTTCCCGCACACGAATCATATTGAATGTGCAACTTTGTTGACAAGAAACGAGCAATAATAAAACGAATTATAAAAACCACGGCTGTGTCCGAAATGGCACAGCCGTGGTGTGTTTTCATCATTAAATTGTCATGCCGATTAATTATCTCTCGGCAAGAGTTGTTGTTTCGGAGGGGTCGGTTCTGTCAAGCTCATACTTGATTGAGTTCTTATAGCGGAACTTAACGGGAACCGTGCCGACATCGGCAAGAGTGCCCTGACCCGTAACGCTTGTGTCAACATCGATAACCTTGACATACTCGATGGCATAAATCTCATCGGTCTCAACATTTGCGGTTATGATAATCTGGCAGTCGTTGTATGTAAGGGTGGGCTTCTCAACGGTGAGATATTTCTCAGCCTTGTCAAACTCAGCCATAACCTCATCAATATCGTTCATGTCATATGCCTTTTCGATTGTCTGAGGCAGAGCGGGGCTCTTGAGAGTGAGGGTAATGGTTCTCTTGAGGCCGTCGTCAACGCAGGTTGCGCTCTCGATATCTTCGAGAGTCAAGGCGCTGACATAATCCGCACCCTTAACGGGCATGAAGTCCTTGAGATCCTCGCCGTATTCAATCTCTGCTCCGTCATTGTGAAGCATATAGCTGTCAAGCGAAGTGATTGCGGAGTTGATATACTGATTATCACTCATCGGGATTTTATCGCCGTTTGCGTCAACCTGTTTCTCAATCTTCTTATTCTGGCTCATCTTAACGGCGGCTTTTTCGCCCTTAATCTCATTGATATGAAGATTGAAATATTCAAAAATCGTCTGGGTATTTGCCTGAAGCTTTTCGGGAGAATAGGTTGTGTCGGTTACGACCTGACTCTCATCATCGTATGAAGTTGTGATGTCGGTCGGGAGAGGAGTTTTAACATTTACGGTTGTGGTTGTGGTTTCATCCTCGGTTGTTGAAGAACAGCCCGCAAAGGCAAACAGAAAAGAAAAGACGAGAATGATGCTGACCGCAGCAAGAATCTTTTTGTTCATTCGGTTTAATCTCCTTTCGCAGGCGGCGGCTCCGCCGCACCGGCGATAATTTAGTATTAACGGAAACATTATATCACATTGAATCGCAAAAATCAGCCGATTTTCAAGAAATATTGATTTTTGTTGAAAACGGATAATTTCAGGCTTTCCGTTTGTTAAATTTGCCCAATTATTTATACATTAAGTCCTTTTTCGTCATAGAGGAAAAGGGTTTCAAGGCAGATATCAACGCTTGCTTCAATTGTTTTAAGGTCGAGATTTTCGTGAGTATCAAGCCTTGTGTGATAATAGCGGGCGGGGGCGGGGTCCATGGCTGCAAACGAAGCGGCTTTTATTCCGCTCTTGCTCTTTGAAACTGCGGCGGCATCGGATGCGCCGAGGAAAACGGCCTTATAAGGAAGATCATAGCCCGCAATTTTGCCGCCCTCTTTAACGAGCTTACAGGCTTCGGGGTCGTTTTTGACCGTGAAGGTCATATCCTTATTGTAAACTGCCATATAGTCGAAATCACGCAGGGTATCAAGACCGACGAAAACGGTTTCAACGTCGGAAAGCTCCTCGCCGTGCTTTTTGCAGAAATCCTTTGCGCCTCTGAGACCGATTTCCTCAGAGCCTGTGCAGAGAGCCATAACCTCGGTGTTTTCAAAGCGGATATTGTTATCCTCAAGGAATTTCATAATTGCAATTGAAGCAAAGCAACCCGTCAGATTGTCGTTTGCGCCCTCAACAATGCGGTTTTTATCATAGAAGAACAACGCACCGAGGAAAATAACGATAAATCCGAGCAGAATATAGCTGATAACATCAACTGCGGTTGAAGTTACAAATTCGGGATTAATGCTGCATTTGATGATGATAACGACATCGCAGACCGCTGTGAAAATAACGCCGACAAAGCTGCCGCCGATCATGGGAACAACGAGCTTCGGGCCTCCGTAATAGGTGAAGCGCCATTCCATCGAGGAATCGGCATGACCCGAGAAGATTATGCGGCGTTTGGTTTCGCCCGACGCTTTTCTCACGCCGTAGGTGTTATGAGAAGTCTTTTTCGGCATGAAAACATCAAGGGTCTCACGGTAGAAAAGGAACTCGGTGAGAATGAAGAAAAGGCAGATTGCCGCAAGGGCAACGGAAATATAGAAAAGCGGAACAATTGCAAAATACTGAGCAATAAAGAAGATGATCGATGAAACGGTCATCAGGGTAACCGAAAGAGGAATCCAGCCCAAAAATGCCTTTGGATGAACCGTGTAGGAATCGGTTTTAACATCGTCACAGCAGGTTTTAAGCTCCTCTGACATGAATTCGATTCCCTTTTCTTCCTGCTCGGTGCCGGAAAATCTGGGGCCGATCTCCTTGCAAACCTTTTTGATGCTTCTTGCAACATAGTTTGCATACATTCGGCGGGTTGAGGGGTAGTTTTTGACGCTTTCGTTTGCTTTCAAAGCAAAGACTCCTTTCGTGTTGAGCCTGCACAGCTCTTTGTTTCTTTTTTATTAACAATGCGATTTTTATTTGACAACCGCTAAAGTTCGGATTAAAATAGAATATATTGAAATTTGTTTTCGAGGTATCAATATGAAAAAAATACTGACTTTGGTTCTCTTTGCGATTCTTGCCGCCGTGCTTATCGGCTACGGAATCGTCAGCGCAGTTAAAAGCAGAGACAATTCCCCGACAATCGATGCAAGCGCCGAATCTTACACTTTTTCCGAAAATCCGACATACGGCACCGAAGCCGCCACCGCAGATTATTATAACAGCCAAACGGATTCTCCGTCAACAGCCGCCGAAACCGTGGCTCAGAGCGCCGAACAGGCCGTCGGCAACAAAATCACGGATTATGCCTATGCTTATGCCGGCTTCACTCCCGCTTATGCAAACATGAATGTCAGCGATTGGAGACTGATTCTTGTTAACAGAGACTACATTCTGCCCGACGGTTACGAGGTTAAGCTTGCGCCGTCAATAACCGACGATGAGGACAGCTGCCCGCTGGACTACAGAGTTGCTCCGCATTACAATGAAATGTATCTTGCCGCTCTCAAGGACGGAGTTGAGCTGACCCCGATTTCGGGCTACCGCTCGGTTGAGAGGCAGACTAATAATTTTGAAAGAAAAATTCAGACCTATATGGATCAGGGCTACGGAAAGGTTGAAGCCACTCAGATGGCGGCTAAAATCATTCTGCCCCCGGGAACGAGCGAACACAATGCAGGCCTTGCAATGGATATTTGCAGCCTTTACGAAAGCTTTGAAAACACCGACGAATTCAAGTGGCTGAGCGAAAACGCCGCCGACTACGGCTTCATTCTGCGCTACCCCAAGGATAAGCAGGATATCACCAAAATAATCTATGAGCCGTGGCATTGGAGATATGTCGGAGTTGAAGCCGCAAAAGCGATGAAGGCAAGCGGTCAATGCTTTGAAGAATATCTCGGCGTGGCTTAAATCAAGGGTTGCGGGTGTTTCCCGCTTCGCCGCCCTCGGAAATATTTTCTCTTTTGAGAACAACGAAAACGGTCTTAAATAAAATTTTAATATCAAGCCAAAGGCTCTGTTTGTCAACATATTCCTTGTCAAACAGGGCTTTTTCTTCGAGCGTTAGCTTATCTCTGCCGTTAATCTGGGCAAGCCCTGTTATGCCGGGGCGCACGGAATATACATTATATTCTTTGCGGAGAACCCTGATTTCCTTTTCCTCGGGAATCAGCGGTCTCGGGCCGACAAAGCTCATGTCCCCTTTCAGAACATTATATAACTGCGGAAGCTCGTCAAGACTTGTTTTTCTCAGAAACCTGCCGCATCGGGTTATGCAGCTCCCCGCTTCGCAAAGCTCGCTTGTGGCGGCGTTGCGGGTGTCGGTTTTCATGGTTCTGAACTTATAGATATAGAAAAGCTTGTTGCCCATTCCGACTCTGTACTGTTTAAAAAACACGGGTGCTCCCGAATCGATGACGATTGCAAGGCTGACGATAAGGAACAGCGGAATAAGTATGATAATGAGCAAAAGGCTTGCGGTAAAATCAAAAATCCGTTTCATTTTACACCTCTCGGACGATATCCTCGGCATTATTTTGCCTGCTTGCCCGACCAGAAAATATAGTCGGCAATCAACACGGCTCTTGTCGGCGCAGCCTCAAGCCCGTCATAGCAAACAGGGGGAGCAAAAAGAAAATACTCTCCCGGAACAACCTGCGAAAGGTCAAGCCCCTCAAGAATGGCAACCGAATTCTGAAGAAACGCCTTATGCGGCGGCGCTTCGTTGCCCTTGCAGCCGACCGAAAGGGAATCCGTGCCGATAAGCTTCAGACCTCTGTCGGCAAGCTCCTGAGCCGAAGAATCCATAAAAAACGCTCTGCCGCCGCCCTTGACAATCAGTCTCTCGCATTTTTTCGGGAAAAAGCGGTCAACATAGTCGCCCGTTATTACCCCTGCGGGAACCTGAATGACCCTGCACGGGCCGACAAAAGCGTCAAGCGGGAGCTTTTCTATTGAATCGCCGTCAGGCAGAAAATGCAGAGGGGCGTCAACATGCGTTGCGGTGTGAACGCCTGCGTGAACCGCCGAAAGGTTGTAACAGCAGTCCTCGCCTATCTCGGCGACCCTCTCCGCCTCGGGCTTGGGGTCGCCCGGGTAAATCTCACACGAGAAATATTTTTTTGAAATATCTATCAGCTTCATGCCGCAGCCTCGCTTGTTTTAATTCTTCAGCGACTCCATTTTGAGATACGCATTAATAAAGCCGTCGATTTCGCCGTCCATAACAGCGTTGATATTGCCCGATTCAAAGCCCGTTCTGTGATCTTTGGCAAGGGTGTAGGGCATGAAAACATAGGAGCGTATCTGACTGCCCCAGGCAATCTCTCTCTGCTCGCCCTTGATATCGTCAATTTTATCAAGATGCTCTCTTTCCTTTATCTCAATGAGCTTGGACTTGAGCATCTTCATGGCGACCTCACGGTTCTGATGCTGGCTTCTCTCAACCTGGCAGGCGCAGACAATGCCCGTCGGGATATGGGTAATGCGGACTGCTGACGAGGTTTTGTTAACCTTCTGACCGCCTGCACCGCTTGAGCGGTAATAGTCTATCTTCAGATCATCGGGATTGATTTCAACCTCAACGGTATCATCGATTTCGGGCATAACCTCAAGAGAAGCGAACGAAGTGTGCCTTCTGCCCGAAGCGTCAAACGGAGAGATCCGCACAAGGCGGTGAACTCCCATTTCGCCTTTAAGATAGCCATAGGCATTCTCGCCCTCAACGAGCAGAACGGCGGATTTGAGACCCGCTTCATCGCCGTCAAGGAAGTCGAGCATGCTGACATTGAAGCCGTGCTTCTCGCCCCAATGCTGATACATTCTGACAAGCATCTGGTTCCAATCCTGCGCTTCCGTTCCGCCTGCTCCCGCATGGAAGGTGAGAATGGCGTTCTTGGAATCGTATTCGCCAGAAAGCAGAGTGCTGAGCGTCATTTCTTCAAGCTTTGAAACAAAATTGTCAACGCTCGACTTGCATTCGCCGAGCATATCGAGATCCTCCTCCTCATTTGAAAGCTCAATGAGAACGAGGGCGTCGTTATATTCGTTTTCAAGGGCGGTATAAGCGGCAACCTTATTTTTCAGACGGCTGATTTTCTGCTGAACCTTCTGGGAATTTTCAAGGTCGTTCCAAAAGCCTTCCTGCGCCGTCTGCGCTTCAAGCTCCGCAATCTCATTGTTCATTGCGTCAAGGCCGAGAGCCTCTCTGAGCTGCTTCAATTTTTCTTCATATTCGAGCAGGGAAAGCCTTAATTCTTCAAACTGAATCATATAAAATCTCCTGATGTATATTATTTCATTCTATATTATAGCGAAAAAAGGCAGAAATGTAAAGAAGTTGCAATTATTTTTTAAATAATAATTGAAAAATTCATATTCGTAAGGTAAAATATAGGCAAGGAGTGAATAATATTGAACTATGAAAACCAAATCTGCCCCGTATGCGGCAAGCCGCTCGCAAAGGGCGAAGATATAGTAGTCTGCCCCGTTTGCGCAACCCCTCAGCACCGTGAATGCTGGATGAAAAACGGCCGCTGTGCAAACGATGATCTTCATGCTTCGGGCTATGTCTGGCAGAAAAGCGAAAGCAACTCCGGGCAGACCCCGGCGCCCGAAGAAAACAGCAATTCAAGAGTCTGCCCCGCTTGCGGCAGCGAAAATCCTCCCGATGCGCTTCATTGCGGCAACTGCGGAATGCTTTTCGGCTCTGCGGACGGCGTTGACCCCGACGGCAAAAAACGCTGCGCCTACTGCGGAAAAGAAAACGACGGCGATGCAATTCATTGCAAATACTGCGGCGCACCCTTCGGCGCTCAGGCAACATTTTTTGACGCCGCTCCCTATATGAACGGCAGCGGAATTTCTCCCGATGAAAAAATCGGCGAAAATCCCGCCTCGGATCTTGCGATTTATGTTCAGGCGTCCTCCCGCCGTTATCTGCCCAAATTCAAGCGCTTTGCAAAGGGCAAGAAGCTCTCGTTCAATTTTGCGGCATTTTTCTTTGCGCCTTATTGGTATTTTTTCAGAAAGCTCTATAAGGTCGGCGCATTCTTCATGGTTCTGTTTGCAACCGCTTCGCTTATGCTTTCGGGCCTTACGGGTCAGATTCTGGACGAAGCTAACGCATTTATGAAAGAGGCTTATTCCTTTGACTATTCGGCGGCGACCGAGGAGGAAGCCGAGGCTTTTGAACAGCAGCTTTTGCAGAAAAATGAAGAAACGCTTCTCAGAATCCGCAAACCCGCTCTGATTGTTATCGGAGTCAACACTCTGCTTCGCCTCATCTGTGCCCTGACGGCTGACCGTTTCTATTATAAAAAGGTTGTTGCAGACACAAAGATAATAAACGACAATATCAAAGAAGAAAACACAAGAAAGCTTGCGCTTGCAAGGCGTGGCGGTCTTTCCGTGCTTGCGTTTGCGGCAAGTCTCATCGGCTACAACGCCCTGATAAGTCTGCTTGTCAGCGCGGCAAGCATGATTTCATTCTGAAAACAATTCCGCAATAAATATAAACCATTTACGGAGGAGATTTACACATGAAAGTCAGAAAAGCGATTATTCCTGCGGCGGGTCTCGGAACAAGGGTTCTGCCCGCATCAAAGGCAGTTCCCAAGGAGATGCTCAATATCGTTGACAAGCCCGCCATTCAGTATATCGTTGAAGAAGCGGTTGCGGCGGGAATTGAGGATATTCTTATCATCACCAACCGTGGCAAGGGCGCAATTGAGGATCACTTTGACCATTCCTTTGAGCTTGAAGCAAATCTTGCGGGCAATCCCGCAAAAGCGGATCTCTATGAATCGGTTAAATCCGTTGCAAACCTTGCGAATATCTGTTTCATCCGTCAGAAAGAGACAAAGGGTCTCGCCCATGCGATTCTCTGCGGCAAATCCTTTGTCGGCAACGAGCCTTTTGCGGTTCTCTACGGCGATGATGTTATCATTTCCGATGACCCCGTCACGGCTCAGCTTGCAAGATGCTATGAAAAATACGGCAAAGGCGTTGTTGGAGTTAACGAGGTTCCCGAGGAGCTTATCAGGCTTTACTGCACGCTTGATGTTTCTCCGATTCCCGGCGAAAGCAGGGCGATGAACTGCCGCAGAATCATCGAAAAGCCCTCGCCCGATCAGATTCTTTCGCTCTACGCCATTCTCGGCAGAATCGTTATGCCGCCCGAAACCTTTGAAATGATTGAAAAAGGCATTGCCGAAACTCCCGAAGGCGGCGAATTTCTGCTCACGGATGTATTCACGGAGCTTGGCATGGCGGGCAAGCTGATGGCATATGACTTTGACGGCAAGAGATATGACATGGGCAATAAGCTCGGAATAATGAAAGCCAACTGCGAGGTTGCGCTCAATCACCCCGAAATCGGCAACGGATTCAAAGAATATCTCAAGGAGCTTGTAAAGACTTTTTAACATATTGAAATGAGAGGGAAGTAGTATGACAAAAATTATAAGCATTATCGTATCAATTCTAATGGCATTCATGAACTTGATTATACCTGCTGAGAAGCCCTTTGAATGCGAAACGGTTAAAATCAAAGGCGTTACCTATCAGAACGGTTTCGTTCCGGATAATATGCATCTGAAGACACATTATGTTTTGAAAAAAGATTCTTTAGCTCATATTGTATTTCATCTCCCCTTTTTGGATTATGATACATATTATTATCTTAATGAACAGCCAAATGAAGATTTTATTTGGAAAGGTTCGGACACATACGATAATTCTTTAGGCAAAGAGCATCTTTTTTGTCCGGTTGAAAAATGGGATTATTACCATTCGTATTTCGAAGACAGTGAAAATTATAACTTTTTTCTTTATGAGAGAGAGAATTTTTCACAAGAGTATAAAAAGCACGATATTCAAACAGCTGATACAGAAAAATACGATCAAATAATACAGTTTTCCGTTGATAATGAATACGGATCATCAACAAAAAACAGAGCTGAAACGATTTCAATTCCAGATAAATCCTATCCTGAAATGCGATTTAATAAAGAAAGCAAAGATGACTTGTTTTCTACTGATAGATGTAAATACATAATTTACAAAGGAAATATTTATTATTACCGCTACTCGAACGGAGGTACAGGCACGATGGAGGTAGCTATTCTTCCCGATGAGCTGGAGGATTATATTATTTCATTA
>JBJEQC010000216.1:0-10738 GCA_051881555.1 Acutalibacteraceae bacterium | reverse complement strand
ATCTGCCGCAACAGTAATGGTTCTGTTGCTCTTTTCGGTATTGAATGTGAAGCCTTCCATGGGAAGCTCGGGGTTGTTAATTACCGTGCCTGCTTCTGCATCAACTGTTTTTTCGCTGATGAGGTTATAACCCGAAGCGTCTGCATTCTGAACAAATACCTGGCTTGTGTAGTAATTGCTTTCGGCTGAAGCGGGTTCCCACTGAGCGTAAAGAGTCTGGGGCTCATACTGATAAGTGAGAGCCGAGGTATCCTTAAGCTTGTCAACGATGTTTGCGTTAACAGTGCATCCGAGAGCGTTGAGC
Organism: Acutalibacteraceae bacterium; assembly: GCA_051881555.1. Taxonomy (GTDB): domain Bacteria; phylum Bacillota; class Clostridia; order Oscillospirales; family Acutalibacteraceae; genus CAG-177. The sequence goes on along the minus strand of JBJEQC010000216.1, from coordinate 10,434 downwards.
TCGGAAGCGTTCTTTGACTTGAGGCCGAGAAGCTTAACATGTCCCGAAGTCATTTTTGTTCCGGGTTCATAAGAAAAGCCGTAATCGTCTTCAAGAATCTGGCACATGGCGGAAGTAAGAGTCCAGCCGAGTGCAGCAATTTCAGCCTCGGTAAGGTTTGAATAGTTGATGCTGTCAAGAATATTGTCTGTCAAAGCCTGTCCTTCTGAAGGAAGAATATCAAAAGCAGACCAACCCGTGAAAACATAACCGGGTCTGGTAGGCTTATTGGCAGCATCGTAAAGACCTGAATAATTAGTGCCGATTATTCCCGGAAGATCAAAGGTGTAAGAATCGTTTGAGAACTTACCGCCGTTGCCGTCAAGGATAACCTTGCTTGTTGTTGTCAGAGTACCGGGAGTTGTGTTAACGATAGGCTCCCAACTCATCATGGGAACAATACTAACTGTAGTGCTTCCCTCGGGACCCTGCGGAACATTGATAACAATATCATTTAAACTTTTAGCTGCTGAACTGGTCAATTCCTCAGGAACACGAGCCGTGCCTTCGGTGTTAAGAACTTTGGTGTAAGCCGAATCTCTGACCTGAAGATCAAATTCAACAACCCAATCATCGCCGACAAGCTTTGTGCATCCTGATGTACCGCCAAACTTAAGAGCGGTAAATATCATATCGAAATTGTCGAAATAATCTGCAGGAATAATTCCACTGTCAACAAGTCTTCCGTTAGGATATGTTTCATTGACTCTGTTCTGGGGGAACTTAGTCTCATCCTCGCGCCAAATAGCAGTATCGGAAGTATAGAGATTCAAAGCGCCGCTTAAATAGTCGCTGTTAGTTACGAGACTTCTGAGCACTCCGTCCTCAAAATCGGGATTATCAAAAAATCTTGAGTCAAACAGCAAAGCAAGCTCGCTCGAAAAAGCATAGTAATCAGTGTTGATATACATTCTTGCTTTAACTTTTTCGCCGGGAGCAGCATTTGTTGTCTCAATCCAGTTGCCTGTTTTGCTATCCTGCCTGAAAAATTTGATCTGGAACGAAACTGTTGTTCCGTCATCTCCGACGCTCCATGCAGATGCAGCAACCGTCATTGAACTGAAAATCATGACAAACGCAAGCAGCAGTGCCAATGATTTCTTTAAATGGGTCATGTGCTTCTTTCCTCCTTGATGTTCTGAAAGCCGTCAAGCGACACTTTCATATGATACAGAGTTATATTAACATATTATTTAAAATAATGCAAGAGATTTTTAATATTTATACATCGATAATTTTGGCATAAAGAAAAAATTGTCTGAATTAAGCCTGCTCTGCGCTTTCAGCCGGCTCGGTGTCAACGATTTTTGCCGCTCTGATACGGGCAAGATCCTGCATCATCACTTCTCTTGTTTTGCCGTGGACATTGAAGAAGAGGAGCGAAACGCCCTTCATAAATCTGCCGATTGCGGGAGCAAGAGCAAATACCGCCCAAATGCCCGAAAGCATGTGAGGATCGGTCTGAGGAACGATGACGCCGTTGGCGTCAAGAAGGGGCTGATAATGGATTGCTCCGATAACAAAACCGCTGATAATCTTTGAAACGATGGTTGAAAGGCCGGTGATGTAGCCCATTGCCGCCGCAATCGTCGCCTCGTTTCTGACTCCGGATTTCCACTCAACATAATCGTACAAATCGCCGTTGAGCGCCGTGCTGCAGTATCTCTGAATGCTGTTAAGAGCGCCGCAGAAGGTCAGCGCAATAATAATCCAGATAACATTGAGAATGAAGCTGTCGAATGGATGGTAACCGACAAGCCACATAATGAAATAGCAGATTCCGCAGAACATATAACTGCCTACCGCCAGATTTCTCAAGCCGAATTTTCTTGTCAGCTTTGGAGCAAGAGGCAGTACAAAGTAGCTGGGCAGACCGGTAAACAGACCTGCAATGGTTCCGATAGAAAGCTTGCCCATACAGTTGAGCCAGAAATAGTCCTCAACCATGGTTCCCGTGCTCTTGCCGACCGCAAAGAAGTTTTTGGCAAGCAGAACCCACATCGGGCGGCATGTTCCGACGGTTTTTATCGTTTTAATAAGACCCATTTGCTTCATTTCGTCTCTTGAAGCAAGCGGCATCCGCTCCTTTAAAGTAAAGAAGCCGTAAATTCTGAATACAATTACGCAGGCGATGAAGAAGAACGCACCGCCCATATAAATATAACGTGTCGGTATCGTTCTCGGCAAAAAGTCAACAAAAAACGGGAACAGCGACGGCAGCCAAACGCCCGCAAGGTCGGCGTAAGCGTCGGTTGCAATCAACCGGTTTCGTTCCGCAACATTCGGTGTCAGATTGAAAAGAATAATCTGATAGCTTGTATTGTAGAATGAATTTGCAATTGAGCCTATGTAGTTAAAGGCAACAAACCAAAAAAGCAGAGCAGTCTGGCTAAGCCCTCCCGGCATTATCCACGGAGAAAACGCAGAGAAAAACCAGATAGGCAGGGTCAGTATGATATAGGGTCTTACTCTGCCCCAGCGGGTTCTCGTTCTGTCAATAAGCAGGCCCGACACGGCATTATCGAGGGTGTCGGCAAAAATGCTGATAGACTCGGCGGTTGCCCATGTCTCGGGCTTTATCTTCAGAAAGGTTGTTGCAAAGAAAAACAGCCTTTTGCTGAAGGTGTTCCAGTTGGTGTCGCCGAATCCCGAAAGAATATAGGCGACATAGTGTTTGGGGCTGAGATAAAGCTTGTGCTGCTGGTCAACCTGACGCCTGACTGCTTGTTCATCGGCGACAGGGGTAGGTACTTTTTTGCTTTCTTCCGCCAATTTATTCACCATCCCAAAAGTTTTTTAATACTGCTCCAGTATATACATAGTGTCATTCTATACTAATAACACAAAAAAATCAAGCACATTTCGGAAAAATCCGATAAAATGCTTGATTTTTATCTGATTATAGTTTTACAGTGCCGCTTTTCAGCGGAATATCACATCTGTTGTTCCAGAAGCCCTTTGCATAGATTTCAACATAATATTCTTCTCCGGCATCAAGTCCGTCAAATCTAACGCTCAGGGTTTCGGGCATTTCATAAAAATAGTATTCGCTCCAGACCGCCGCTCTGCGAACCGTAATTCCTTTGCTGTTTTTGACTGAAACCACATAATCGTTAACATAATCCTCGCTGATTTCAGCCTGATCGAATGTAACCGTAAATCCGTCGCTTGTTATGTCGGATATTTTTGCAGCCGCTCCTTCGGGAAAACGGGGCATCGGAGGATTTTTATAGCGTTCGCTCGTATAAATGAAGCTTTCGCAGTCCCACGCGGTATCAATTTTCCAAGTGTAGGGGAAGAAATTGCCGCTTATCAGGTCATAAGGATAAATTCTGACTCTGTTTTCGGCGTCTGCCTCAACAATAAGCATCTGAGCGGCTTTTTTGTTCCCGGGCGGAACCGTTCCGTAAACCTTGTCGAACTCGTCAAGCTCAAAATAGCTCAGCGTACCCGTGCCGAGGCATGTAAAATGCTGCTGATGAATTGAGCGTGGGTCGTTTATCGGAGCATGAGAGTGACCTGAAAAATCTATAATCTGAGGATAATTCATTAAAATCGGCGTCAGCTCATCCTCGCCCCAATTTGCGCTGCCGTAAACGGTTCCGCTGATATGCGGATGCTGAAAGAAGAAAATCGGTTTTTTCGGGTCGTCCTTTGCGGCTTTTCTCAGTTCTTCCGCCGCCCATTCTTTCTTTGCATCGCCAAAATGACAGCCCTTTGTGCAGCTTATGCTGATGAAATGATAACCGTTTATCACCTTGTGAACATCGGCAGGCATTCTGAAAATTTCATCGAACCGCCTGAGCGCATTCTCCTCTCCGTCGGAGCTGAACTCATGGCTCGCAAGCGAAACGATAACCTCGGTTTCGCCTTTGACCGTATCGTCAAGAGTCTGCTTAAAAGCACGCATCTGAGTTTCGGTGCCGCTGTTTGCAAAATCGCCGACAACGCAGAGGGCGTCAAGCTTCGGATAGGTCTCTCCCCTGCTCAGCGAATAAGCCGTTTCAACCGCTGCTTTCATTCTTGAGCGCTCAACGGTATCTTCATCTTTATAATGTACATCGCTTACTACCGCAAAACGGAGAACAGGCTGAAAATTATTATCAAAAGACATCAATTTCCCCTCCCGGAAAAAATTTTTCTTAAAAAGCAGACCGCCTCAATGAAGCGGTCTGTCTGTTTGTTTAGTTATTTTAATTATCAGCCCATAGAAACAATGACTTTAGCGACTACTTCGCTTATAATCTTGAATACGTCGGGCAGGTTCTTTGTTAACTCTCCGATCAGACCGAGAAGATTAATCTCGTTGAGCCAGCTTGAGAAGTTATCCATGAAGCCTTTCCAATCAAGGTCTTTAATCTTGTCAATCCAGCTCTTATCCTTCTCGGAGTCGTCAGCGGTCTTTTCCTTAACCTGAACGGAAACTGTATAAACTCCGGGATTGTAATCGGTTCCTCTGATAACCTTAATATAATATGTGCCTGCGGCAAGACCCGAATCGGTTGTAAGAGTTGCGGCAGCCTTGTCGGTTGCGGTTGTCTCGGCAACGATTTCTTTGCCTGCGGAGCTGAGAACGGTTACCTTCCAGCTTCCTGCGGTCTTTGAAGCGCCTGCACTTGCGGCAACCTTAATGTTGTAGCCGTTTGAGCCCGAAGGAACAGTAATTTTAAAATAGTCAACATCGTCTGCTGTGTTAAGGCAGGCACGAACAATATTGAGCTTTGCTGCCTCAACAGCGTTAATCGGAGCAAAATCAGCGGTTTCGGGAGTGTTGTTAGGCTCTGTCTCTGCATCGGAAACGGGAACGTTGATAACAATAATGCTGTAGCCGCCCTTGCTGCCGCCGATACCTGTTACTTTTACAAAATACTCTCCGCTACCGAGTCCGACATCGGAAATTGCGTTGTATGAGTCAGCCTTTTTAACCTCAACGGAGCCAAGGCTTTCGTTAAGAACGCTTGCACCGCCTGCGGCCTCGGATGAATAGCCGAGAGTTGCCTTGAAGCTTCCCTTGTCTGAATTCTCGCTGTTGTAGATATAAACATAGACAAGACCGGGAGCCGAAAGAGTGAATCTGTAGATATCAACATCGGCTGACGAAGAAATGTTGCCGTAATATCTGTATGTTTTCTGAGCGTTGTTTGCTTCTGAAAGCTTAACGGTTGTAGCCTTGCCCGTTTCATCGTTGGGCTCGCTCTCAACAAGAGCGCTGTTGTTGATGGAAGCGGAAACGGTGTATTCAAGAGTTGCGCTAAGAATATCACCCTTTGAAACGCAGACATAATATTTCTCACCCTTAACAACTGCAAATTTGGGAGAAACCGCCTTTGCCTGGTTGCCCTCGGAAACGAACTCTGCAATGAGAGCTTCCTCGCTGTCGAAAATCTCGACCTTAAAATAAGACGAGCCTGCGGCAGCTTCTGCGATGGCTGCGTGCTCGAGAGTTACCGTTGCAAGACCGCCGTCATCGGGAATGATGTAGTAATAGTCCTTGTCGTCCGCTGTTTCGATAGTGCTTTTAACTCCTGCATTGTCAGTGCCGAGTTTTTCTGCCGTTGCAGCGCTTCCGTTGCCGTCATCTGTTGCATACGATACAGCCGCACAGCTGAAAATCATAAGCATTGCGAGAAGAACGGCAAGCATTGATTTGAGTTTTTTCATCTTTTTGTCCTCCTGTTTTTTATCAAATTTTTATTTGATGTTTGCATTTTAGCACACTTTTCCGTAAATGTCAAACCAATATACACAACTATTTATTAAGATTTGGTGAACAAAATATTAAAACCGCCCTAAGAAATCCTTTCGGCAGCCGTGAAAAGCCGCCGAAGGATAATCTCGGGACGGTATAATTTACCTCTTGGGTTTGGAATTATTAATACATTCCGCCGCCCTGGGCAGCTGCCATTGCAGCGGCATTTGCGGCGTCTGCCGCGGGATCGGGCTTATCGGTTACAAGGCTTTCGGTCGTGAGAACCATTGAGGCTACCGAAGCCGCATTCTGAAGTGCGGAGCGGGTTACCTTTGTGGGGTCAAGGATACCTGCGGCAGCCATATCGCAGTAAACATCCTTAGCAAAGTCATAGCCGTAGCCGACCTTGCCGCTCTCCTGAATTGCATTGATGATGATTGAGCCTTCAAGACCTGCGTTTGCGGCAATCTGACGAACGGGCTCCTCAAGAGCCTTGAGAACAATCTTGATGCCGGTCTTTTCATCGGCATCCTCTGCGGATTCAAGCAGAGCCTTTACGCTGCCGACTGCATTGAGCAGAGCAACGCCGCCGCCTGCAACGCAGCCTTCTTCAACTGCCGCCTTGGTTGCTGCAAGAGCGTCCTCAATGCGGAGCTTCTTCTCTTTCATCTCTGTTTCGGTTGCTGCGCCAACCTTAATAACGGCAACGCCGCCTGAGAGCTTTGCAAGTCTCTCCTGAAGCTTCTCTCTGTCGAAATCGGAGGTTGTGTTCTCTATCTGAAGCTTGATCTGACCGACTCTGGACTTGATGGCGTCCTTGTCGCCCGATCCGTCAACGATGATGGTGTTTTCTTTTGTAACCTTAACCTGACGGGCTCTGCCAAGCTGTGAAAGCTGAGTATCTTTAAGCTCAAGGCCGAGATCCGAGGTGATAACCTCGCCGCCGGTGAGAATGGCGATATCCTCAAGCATTTCCTTTCTTCTGTCGCCGAAGCCGGGAGCCTTAACGCATACGCATGTGAATACGCCGCGAAGCTTATTGACAAGAATTGTTGAAAGAGCCTCGCCCTCAACATCCTCGGCAATGATTATGAGCTTTCCGCCTGCGTGCATAACCTGCTCAAGCAGAGGAAGGAGATCCTGAATATTGGAAATCTTCTTGTCAGTGATAAGAATAAGAGCGTCGTCAATAACAGCTTCCATCTTATCTGTATCTGTTACCATGTAAGGTGAAATGTAGCCTCTGTCGAACTGCATTCCTTCAACAACCTCTGATTCGGTAACGGCAATCTTTGATTCCTCAACGGTGATAACGCCGTCTGCGGTAACCTTCTCCATTGCGTCGGCAATGAACTTGCCTACTTCTTCATCCGCAGATGAAATCGTTGCGATTCTTGCGATATCCTCGGAGCTTGAAACGGGCTTTGAATTGTTCTTTACTGCTTCAACGGCAGCGTTAACAGCCTTTGCCATGCCCTTCTTAACTACCATCGGGTTTGCGCCTGCGGTAACATTCTTCATGCCCTCTCTGATAAGAGCCTGAGCAAGCAGAGTTGCGGTTGTTGTGCCGTCGCCTGCAACATCGTTGGTCTTTGTTGAAACTTCCTTAACAAGCTGAGCTCCCATGTTCTCAAACGGATCCTCAAGCTCGATTTCCTTGGCGATTGTTACGCCGTCGTTGGTGATGAGGGGTGCGCCGTACTTTTTGTCAAGAACAACATTTCTGCCCTTGGGGCCGAGTGTGATTTTAACTGTATTTGCAAGCTTGTCAACGCCTGCCTGAAGAGCCTTGCGGGCTTCTTCTCCGTAAATGATCTGTTTTGCCATGATAAATTCCTCCCTGATTATTCAACAATTGCAAGAATGTCGCTCTGACGGACGATTGTGTACTCTTCCTTGTTGAGCTTGACTTCCGTGCCTGAATATTTGCCTGTGATTACCTTGTCGCCGACCTTAACATACATCTCGACCTCTTTGCCGTCAACAAGTCCGCCGGGACCTACTGCAACAACTTCGGCAATCTGCGGCTTTTCCTGAGCGGAAGCTGCAAGGATGATTCCGCTGCTTGTGGTTTCTTCAACCTCGACAAGCTTAACAACTACTCTGTCTGCAAGCGGTTTGATTTTCATTTCTATTACCTCCAAATAATTATTAACAATTTGATTAGCACTCTTGTCTCCCGAGTGCTAATGCATATTTTAGCCTCTTGCAAAGTAAAAATCAAGTGTTTTTTCCAAAGTTTACAATATCGTAATAATTGCGGTGAAAAGAATTCATATTCTGAGCCTAAGGTAACGGCGATAAACCGAACTTCGGTTTATTACCGTTACCCTTCGGAAATAAAATGATTAAAATAATGAATATAATATCTTACAAAATTGTAACATTAATTGACAACCGCACTTTTGATTGTTATATTATTATTAAGTTTTTTGCAAACATAAACCCACTGAGGTAATGAAATGGAAAAAATCAGAAAATTTTTAATATCGGATTGGTATGCCGCTGCTCTTTTGGCAATAGCCTGCGCCGTTATTTTCACAGGCAGCGAAGTTTTCGGAACAATGTTCTTTGCGCTGATAATCGGCGTCACAATGGCTTTAACCGAAGATTTAATGCCTGCTCTTGAAGCAATAATGGTAACGGTATGCTTTGCTATCCGATGCAAGCATTCATTTGACGACTTTATGGAATTATGGTGGCTTGTTCCGCCGATTGTAATATTGGTATTGTTTCATTTTATTCACTACAGAAGCCCTCTGAAAAAAGGCGCATGTTTTTACGGAATTGCCGCCGCTTCTGTCGCAGTTACTCTCGGAGGACTGGGCAAAATTACCGCCCGTGAATATTTTAACCCCAATTCACTTTTCTATGTTTTTATGCTCGGCTTCGGCATGTTAATAATATATATGTATATGTCGGGCGCATTGAAAATTCGTGAAAACTATGTTTTCTCAGACAGATTTGCAAAGCTTATGACTCTTGTTATCATAATGCTGTGCTTGTGCATTTTTGAGGAGTACATAAGCCGCCTTCCCGAGCTTCACGGCAATTTCGATATTCTCCCTTTTCAATGGCGTAACAACGCCTCAACCTTGCTTATGCTGGCGATGCCTTTTCCGTTTTATCTTTCAGCCAAAAAATTCGGCTGGTTTTTTATTGGCATGCTTTCATATACAGCCATTCTTTTCTCAGGCTCCCGTGGAGGAATGATATTCGGAGCAATTGAACTTGGAATCTGCTTTGTTGTTATGTTCATTATTGACAAAAAGCACCGTGTTCCCATTGCCGCAATCACTGCTGTTTGCTTGATCACGGCGTTTATTCTCAGGCATTTTCTTTTTGACATGCTCAGCTACACAATTGAACGCCTCATGAATCCTGCCGAAAACGCCATCAGACTTCAGCTCATTCCCCGGGGAATTGAAGATTTTAAATCTAATCCGCTTTTCGGAAGAGGGCTCGGATATATGGGCAACAACGATGTTCATCACAATGCCGAGTTTACTCTTTGCTGGTATCATTGCTCGCCCATACAGATTATCGGAAGCTTCGGACTGCTCGGAGTTGCAGCGTATGGTTTCCTTATTTTTCAAAGAATCAAAGTTTTGGTTAAGAACTTCACCTTTTTCAACATAATTATTTTTATTTCTTACATAGGGCTTGAAATGATGTCATTTGTTAATCCCGGCATTTTTGCTCCGTTCCCCTATCTGTTCCTTGCAACAACTTATTTTGTAATAATTGAAAGGTGCAATGACGATAAAGATAAAAAAGCTCTTTCGGAATTAATCAAAGCAAAAAAGGAGGCAAAATGATGAACATTCTTTCAATCGGCAACGGCATTTCGTCCGACGCTCACAGATTTTTGCCTCAGATGGCACTTGCAGACGGCGAAGAACTCCTGCTTTGCAATCTTTATATTGAAAACTGTTCGCTCGAACAGCATTGGAATAATTGGCGTGAAGAAAAAACCGACTATGATTATGAGGTCTATCTGCCCTTTGAAACCGAGCTTAACCGCCCCGACGGCGTTGCGCTTCACGAAGCTGTTGAGGATGAGGATTGGGATATTATAACGCTTCAGCAGTCAATCGCTCTGAGCGGAATCCCCGAGAGCTATTCGCCGTTCCTTTCCGAGCTTGCGGAGTATTGCAGAATGGTTCAGCCGAATGCAAAAATCATGGTTCACCAGACATGGGCGTGCGAAAGCGACTGTGCGTTCCCTGCTTTTGCGGATTACGGCAGAAATCAGCAGGAGATGTATAAAGCTCTGACCGAGGCTTATGTCAACGCCGCCCTTGAAGCGGATATTGACCTGATAATTCCGAGCGGCAGAGCATGGCAGAGCGCCCGTTCAACCGAAATCGGTGACAGGCTGACCGTTGACGGATGCAGGGCAAACGATTTGGGCTGTTTTCTTGCAAGCGCATGCTTCTATGAAACGGCATTCGGCAAAAGCATTTATGACAATTCATTTTATCTTCCCGACACCGACCCGAGAATCACGGAGCTTCTGAAACTCTGCGCTCACACAGCTGTCGAGAAAGGAATAATGAGAAAATGAATTTAAGCAATATTATTGAATGTCTTGACAGTATTAATGAAATCAAGCTTTTATAATAACCCCATACTTCCTGTATTTGATGCAAAAAATGGCATGTGTCGGTTGAATTCCGATACATGCCATTTTTGCTGTATATATT
>JBJEQC010000215.1:0-2472 GCA_051881555.1 Acutalibacteraceae bacterium | reverse complement strand
CCGAGTTGTTCATTCTGCCGCCTCCAGCGCAATTTCAATCATTTTATTAAATGTCAGTTCTCTTTCAATAGCCGAGCATTCTTCTCCGCCTTTCAGCGGACAATCCGAAATCGTGCATATTGCAAGCGCTTTTTTCCCGCTTCGTGCGGCGTTCATATATAAAGCTGCGCTTTCCATTTCAATAGCAAGAACGCCCATTTTCTGCCACGAAGAAAGGCTTTGTGAATCATCGTAAAATGTATCTGATGATAAAATATTCCCGATAAAAGGTTTAACGCCGAGCTTTTCGGCGGCTTTAACCGCTCTGACGAGCGTTTCATAATCCGCTATAGGCGCAAAATCTCCGGGCAAATTGAATTGTGAAGCGTAAGCGGAATTTGTGCATGCGCCCATTCCGAAAACAATATCTCTGAGTTTAAGCTCCGGGCTTATTGCGCCGGCAGAGCCGACTCTTATAATGGTATCAATATCATAGATGTTGAAAAGCTCATAAGAATAAATGCCGATTGACGGAATTCCCATGCCGGAAGCCATAACGGAAACTCGTTTGCCTTTATAATAACCCGTGTAACCCTGCACACCTCTTGTGTTATTAACAAGTTCGGCATTTTCAAGAAATGTTTCTGCAATATATTTGGATCTGAGCGGATCCCCGGGCATCAAAACGGTTTTTGCAAATGCTTCTTTTTCTGTTGCCGCAATATGCGGCGTTGGAATTAAGCTCATAATTATTCTCTCCGTTTTATTAAATATTTTTTGCAAGCTTGACAATTGCGCTTGTTCCGAGACGGTCACAGCCGAGTTCAAGAAAAGCTTCGGCATCCTCAAAGCTTCTGATTCCGCCTGCGGCTTTCATCTTAACATTACCGCCGATATTTTTTGAGAACAGAATAATGTCCTCTTTTGTTGCTCCGCCCTTTGAAAAGCCTGTGGATGTTTTGATATAATCTGCTCCCGAATCTGTCACGATTCGGCACATTTTTATTTTCTCCTCATCGGTCAAAAGGCAGGTTTCAATTATTACTTTAAGTATTTTGCCCTTACAGGCGGATTTTACCGCCTTAATCTCATTCAGCACATCGTCAAATCTTCCGTCCTTGACCCAACCGATATTGATTACCATATCAATCTCATCTGCTCCGTTTTCAACAGCATCTGCGGCTTCAAAAACTTTTGATGCGGTTGTTGAGTAGCCGTTCGGGAATCCGATAACCGTGCAGATTTTAACCTTTTCGTCAGCGTATTCGGAAGCTTGTTTAACGAATGATGCGGGAATGCATACGCTTGCGGTTTTATATTTTATTCCGTCGTCGCAGATTTGCTTTATTTCTTCCCACTTTGCATCAACTGCAAGCAGAGTATGGTCGCAATGCGAAAGTATTTTGTTAATATCCATTATTATTCTCCGTTCAAAGCATATTTTTCAATCATTTGAGCAACTCCGTCTTCTGCGTTTGACGGAGCAATGAATTTTGCGCTTGATTTGCATATATCGTCGCCATTTTCCATTGCAAAGGAATAGCCCGCAAAGGTCAGCATCGTTGAATCGTTTGAAGCGTCGCCGAACGCCATGGTTTCATCGGCTTTGATTCCCGTTATATCGCACAAATTCTTTAAAGCGGTTCCTTTATCGGAGTTCCTGGCTGTTGCAGATACAACTCCGCCGAGTGCAGATGTTAAAACAAGACCGTTTTTCTCAAAAAAATCAAAGACGGTTTTGCGGGTTTCTTCATCGTTATAGAATACGTCAATAAGCTCTGCGCCCTTGCCTTCAACCGTTTTCGCCATATCGTCGCAGACGGTCGTTTTGGAAGCAAAATCCATAATGAATTCAACGGGCAAACCTCCATTGCTGAAAAACCGATCACAACCCTTTTGAACATAAACTCCGCCGTCCATGTAAATATTATAGTATACATTTAGAGATTTAAGAAGCTCAACGGCATTCTTTGTAACTTCAGGCGAAATTAAATTTGAATAGATGAATTTTTCTTCATTCCTGTCAAAAACACTTGCTCCGTTTGAACAAATAACATAGTCCGTGAACGGAACCTGATCTGTTGCAGGTTTTGTGAATTTATAAGCCCTGCCTGTCGAAACGGCAATTTTTATTCCTTTTTCATGCGCCTTCGCAAGGGCTTTTTTGGTTCTCTCGCTGACCGTCATATGGTCAGGCGACATGAGTGTTCCGTCAAGATCACTCGCAATTAATCTTACTGACATATTTTCTCCCTTTAAAAAATTACTTTTATCTTTTTATACAGTATAACACCCGCCGCAAAGCAATGTCAAGAAACAGAAAAGGGAATTATATCAACGACATAATAAATATAAAAAAAGATTGACAATTTCAGCATTTTGAGATAAAATAATCAAAGATATTTAAAGGCATTGAAAAGAATCAGTAGGCGTTTTGGTTTTTTCAGAGAAAGAGCGGTTGGTGAAAGCTCTTAAAATCATGCGCTGAACCCG
>JBJEQC010000214.1:0-2496 GCA_051881555.1 Acutalibacteraceae bacterium | reverse complement strand
TCACCGTTTCTTATACTGATTTTGCTGAAATAAAAATGTTTTTTGCTCCGCAAAAAGCTGATTAACTCCCTCAGGCGCTATGCGCCAGCTCCCTCAAGAGGGAGCCCAAGCAATTGGTTGCTACTTTTCGGATAGAATCATTAAATCGGCTTTTTTGATTTAATAGCAATAAAAACTGATTGTCACTTTGGCTTCCCTCTTGAGGGTGCCCATACAGTTAGTTTCTGCTTCTTATTTTGATTCTTCCGAAAGCTTTAAATGTTCCCTGCATAGTCTTGAATATTCTTCGGCTTTTCTGCAGGCATAAACGGGCAAACCGTTGAATCTGCCTGTTTCGGAATAAGAAACGGCGGCGCAGATGTCGCAAACGCTTCTCAGCGAACAGGCCGAACATTTCGGGGGCAAAAGAATTTTTTCACGCTCGGAGCGGATAATGCTCCACGCCGAATCAAAATCCTCTGCGTCTGCGCTCGGCTCGTTGAGCATTCCGCAGGGAAGCATTTTTCCGTCAGCGGTGACCCAAAATGTCGTTGAACCTGCTCTGCAACTTATTTTTTCGCCGTATTTTATATCTGAATTTTTCTTGATTTTTAAATTAATGTATTCCGACATCCTGTCGGCACCGAGCAAACGCTTTTGCCATTGAAAATGCTCCGTTGCAGCCTGTTCGGGGCAAAGTCTGACATCCTCGGCGCAACCCTGTGCGGGCTTGAACATGTAGCTGACCGGCTGAACGGGCAAGTCAAGCTCTTTCGCCATTGACTGAACCGCCGCCGCATCACGGAAATTGAGAGAGGTCATGCTGAAATTCAGCTTGACGGGAACTCCCGCTTCTTTCAGGCCTTTTATCGCCGAAACGGTTTTTTCAAAGGCATTTGCATTGCCGCAAAGCTCCGCATAAGTCTCTTTTGATGCGCCGTAAAGCGTTATATTCAGCCTTTGCGGCGGATTCTCGGCAAAAAATCGGATTTTTTCGCTGTCAATCAGCGTTGCGTTCGTGTTGACCGATATCAAAAGCCCCATTTCTCGGCAGGCAAGATAAATTTCTTCAAAGTCCCGCCTTATGAGCGGTTCGCCGCCCGTCAGAAGCAGAAGAAGCATTCCACGCTCCTTGGCTTTTTCGGCAAGGCTTATCCACCATTCGGCACTTTTTTCAGGTTTTTCGGAACAGCCCGAATGTATATAACACATTTTGCACGAAAGCGTGCATCTTGAAGTCAGTTCAAAGGTTCCGCCAAGCGGAACACCGTTTTTTTCAGCTTTTGCAAAAAGCTGAGTGATAAACGAATCATAATCAATCTCTGTCATACAACGCCTCCACGCTCCAATTCTTCTTTCAGAGCAATAACGGCGGTTTCGTCGGGAACGCATTCAAGGCGATAGACGGGCACAGATTCAAGAATCTGTGCCGCCAAATCAACGCAACGCCCGTTTTCACCCGGAGCAAGCAAATCAAGATAGATGTTTTTCATGAACTCCTGTAACGCCTCTACTCCGCTGAGACGCTCAACTCTGTTAACGCTCGCCTGACCGAGCGCAACAACCGCTCCGAGAGGAGCACTTTTGTTAAGGCAGATTCCGCTCGTGCCGCAAAAAGGCAGACCGTCGGCATAAACCGAGCCGTTTCTTAGCGATACGCCCGCCTTGTCGCCGTTTATGGTTAAAGCATTGGCAAATCCGGTCCAAAGCCTCGCCTGAGTGCTCTTGCCGACTCCGCACTGACCCGTAAATAGAATTGCTTTGCCGTTATATTCGATAAATGAAGAATGAGTGAACAGCGTTTTTTCCGGCAGCATAAGCTGAGCAAGAGAAACCGAATGCCAGAAATAGCGCTCATCCGTTAAAACGCGGAAGCAATCTTCGGTGAAATATGTTATGCTTTTTGAAGAATCATCGGGATTGTAGCATGTCATTGCACCCGAGCCGTTGCTGAGTTGAAAGGTGCGGTAAACTCGGCCCGAGCCTGAGGAAACCGAAATCTCCCCCACACTGCCTCTCTGCCGCTCACCGCAAGGCGGCAATTCGCCGCACAGCCTGCACTCGATGCTTATATCCGGCTCACACTCCGCAGTTTCAAACTTTTGCCAATCCTGACTGTCGCTTGAAAACATTGGCGCTTCAATGCGAATGTTGTGTGAACAAATCCTGTAATGTCTTAGCATTCTGATTTTATCCCATTATAATTTATAATAATAAATTATTATATACCAGTGTCGAAAAATGTCAATGTGTTTTTTGAAAAAAGCGCAAATTTAATAATTATACCGCTGTTTACCCTAAGCAGTATAAAGAAATGATTGACTAATTTCCCACGCTGTAATATACTTTTATTATAGAAAATTTTGAGACAGTCCGGGGGGCAACAGATATGCAAGAAAAAAAATATCGGATCAAATCCGGCTTTATAATGCGCGAAATCGCGGGCGAAAGCTTCGCTGTGCCTGTCAGCGCCGAAAACGGTTTGTCGGATATTGTAATTCTGAATCCCGTCAGCAA
>JBJEQC010000213.1:0-10909 GCA_051881555.1 Acutalibacteraceae bacterium | reverse complement strand
CAAATAAACCATTTTTACCCCTTGCAAAAATAATCGCAATATGTTATATTAATAAGGATATCAAACGCATTGACCGGGAGAGTAAGCATTTCCGACCACTCAGAGAATGTCCGTCATCGGCTGTGAGCGGGCTGTGCAGAGGATTTGCCGAAGTTCACCCGTGAGCGGCAAAGCTGAAAATTGCAGTAGGCTTTGACGGTTTGCCGCCGTTAACGGTATAAAGAGTGCACGGCGTTGCCGTGAATGCAGGGTGGTACCACGGATTATATTCGTCCCTCGTTGCCGAAAGGTGACGGGGGATTTTATTGTTCATTAAGTGCCCGACCCGTTAAAAACAGTATGTTTTAGTTCTCATAAACAACTTTGAAAGGATCGAAAAAAATGCTTGAAAAGTCAACCGAATTAAAAAAGCTTTTTGAGGAAAAGGCGTCAAAAATCAGCCTTTCCTCGGATGTTGAACAGCTCAGAATCGAATTTCTCGGCAAAAAGGGCCATGTTGCGGGCCTTATGCAGGAGCTTCGCAATGTTCCCAACGAGATGAAAAAAGAAGCAGGTCAGAAGATAAACGAAACGAAGCAGTTTATCGAAGCATCGATTGCTTCAAAACTTGAGGGGCTTAAAGCTCTTGAGGAGCAGAGGCTTATCGACAGCGCAGAGAGCTACGATGAGTCAATGCCGACCGACGCTGACCTCGGCTCTTATCATCCGATAACCCTTGTCCGCAGAGAGGTTGAGAGCATCTTCCTGAGCATGGGCTTCACAATCGAGGATTATTCCGAAATAACCGATGACTATAACTGCTTTGAGGCTCTTAATATCCCGAAGCATCACCCCGCAAGAGATATGCAGGATACATATTATCTCAGCTCGGGTCAGCTTCTCAAAACTCACACATCGGCGGCTCAGAACACAATTCTGAGAAAATACGCTTCGTCTCTTGAAAACGGCAACCCCATCCGTGCAATTTTCCCCGGCCGTTGCTTCAGAAATGAAAAAATTGATGCCTGCCATGAGAATACCTTCTTCCAGATGGAGGGCATAATGGTTGATAAGGATATTTCAATTTCCAACCTTATCTATTTTATGAAAACCATGCTTTCCGAGGTCTTCCAGAGAGATATAACCGTAAGGCTTCGCCCCGGCTTCTTCCCGTTCGTTGAACCCGGCTTTGAGCTTGATATTCAGTGCCTTATCTGCGGCGGAGAGGGCTGCCCCTCCTGCAAGGATTCGGGCTGGCTTGAGCTTTGCCCCTGCGGCATGATTCACCCCAATGTTCTCACAGCCGCAGGCATTGACCCTGAAAAATACACGGGCTTTGCTTTCGGCCTCGGCATGACGAGACTTGCCATGATGAGATACGGCGTTAAGGATATCCGTGTGTTCAACAGCGGCAATCTCAAAGCCCTTTCACAGTTTACGGAGAAATCCTTCACCAGACCCGAGAACGAAAGTAAGGAGGCATAAACAATGTTTGTTTCAATTAATTGGATAAAAGACTATGTTGACCTTGACGGTCTGGATATTAAAAAGCTTATCAACAGCTTCACTCTTGCAACCGCCGAGGTTGAGGATATAATCGAAAAAGGCGCTGATGTTCAGAATGTTGTTGTCGGCGAAATTCTTTCCGTTGAGAACCATCCCAATTCAAATAAGCTTCATCTTCTGAAGGTTGACGCAGGCAGCAAGGTCTGCAATATCGTCTGCGGTGCTCCGAATGTTGCCGTCGGTCAGAAGGTCGCTCTTGCTCTTGCGGGCGGCAGAGTTTGCGCCGGCGAAATCAAGGTTGCAAGCGTTGCAGGCTATGAATCCGAGGGTATGTGCTGTTCCGAAAAAGAGCTCGGCATCAGCGACGACCATTCGGGCATCATGGTGCTTGACCCGTCGCTTGAAAACGGCACGGATATCAAATCAATCTATCCCATTGACGATATTATTTTTGAGGTTGATAATAAATCCCTCACCAACCGCCCCGACCTTTGGGGTCACTACGGAATCGCAAGAGAGTTTGCCGCCCTTGCGGGCAGAGAACTTAAACCTCTTGAGCTTGGCGATCTATCATATGACGGCGACGAAAAGGTTGATGTTACCATCGGCAGAAAAGACCTTGTTTACAGATATTCCTGCATCAAGATGGATAATATAACCAAGAACAAGAGCCCGCTCGATATGAGAATCCGCCTTTATTACTGCGGAATGAGGGGTATTAACCTGCTTGCCGATGTCACGAACTACATCATGCTTGAAATCGGTCAGCCGACTCACGCATTCGCAGGCAACGCCATTGATAAGATTGTTGTTACGACTCCCAAGGAGAAAATGCAGTTCAAAACCCTTGACGGAGTTGAAAGAACGATTGATGAAGAAACTCTGATGATCTGCAACGGCGACACTCCCGTCGGCATTGCGGGAATCATGGGCGGTCTTGAATCGGAAATTATTGAAGATACAGGCTCGGTTGTGCTTGAATCCGCAAACTTTGACGGTGTAAGCATCCGCAAATCTTCTTCAAGGCTCGGCCACAGAACCGACGCCAGCGCAAGATATGAAAAAATGCTCGATCCCGAGCTTACCCTTGCGGCAGTCGGCAGATTCGTAAAGCTTGTTAAAGACATCGACTCCGGCGCAAGGGTCGCTTCAAAGCTTACCGATGAATATGTTAAGAAATATCCCGAAATCACCCTCACTTTTGATAAAAAATATGTTGACCGCTACACGGGCATCGACATCAGCGACGAGCAGATAACAAAAACTCTTGTTTCTCTCGGCTTCGGCGTAGAATGCGAAAACGGCAATTATACCGTTAAGGTTCCCTCATGGAGAGCAACAAAGGATGTCACTATTAAAGCCGATATCATTGAGGAAATAACAAGAATCTACGGCTACGACAACTTTGAAATCGCAACCACTAACAGCCCGTTAAAGCCTGTTCCCAACGATTATGCAAGGCTTGAGGACGCTGAAATCAAGGATATTCTTGTCAAGAAATACGGTCTTCACGAGGTTCATTCCTATATTTGGTGCGACGGCAGAAAATATAAAAAGCTCGGCATTGAGGTTGAGGATAATGTTAAGGTTCTCAACATCGAAAGCTCCGAAAACGGCGTTCTGAGAAATTCAATGCTCCCGACCCTGCTTTCAATGACTCAGGAGAACAAGGATTTTGCCGAAAAATTCGGAATATTCGAGGCGGGCAGAGTCGTTGACGGAACAGACGAAAACGGAATGTGCAACGAGCGCAAACGTCTCGGCGTTGTGCTTTACGATAAGAGCGGCGACGAAAAATCGCTCTATTTCAAGGCTGTTGAGATAATCAACTGCATTGTCGGCACCATCAAGCAGAAAGAAGCCCGTTATAACAAGATTTCTCCCGTTCATGCATGGCAGCATCCCAAGAATACGGCTGAAATTCTCATTGACGGCGAAAAGGTCGGCGTTCTCTGCGCCATGCATCCCGCCAACCGCTCAAAGCTTGACAAAACTGCGGCGGCAGTCTGCTTTGAAATTGATCTCGGCGACTTCAGCTCAATAAATGCCGGCGCAATCGCTTTCAGAGAGCCGAGCGCTCAGCAGTCAACTTATTATGACCTTTCAATCGTTATTCCCGAGAATGTTAAATATTCGGATATAGCCGCCTGCTGGGAGACTCTCGGCCTTTCGGAGCTTGAAAGCGCAAGGGTTATCGATACCTATGAGAAGCTCGGTTTCAGAAGTATCACCGTTCGACTTGTCTTTGCGGCTATGGACAGAACGCTCGAAATGGAAGAAGTTCAGGGCTGGATTGATGAAATTCTTGCAAATCTCGGCAAAATCGGAGTAACTTTAAGAGCATAAAATGCTGATTTGCAATTAAATTATTAATATCCGGTAACTTTTTCAAAAAAAGCATTGTTTTATTTTGAAAGGTGTTATATAATATGATGGTACGGAGGTGACCGAAAATGACTGATAAGACAATTAAATTTTCGATTAAGGATGAAAATGAAGCGGAGATGAAAAAGAATCTTCTTGCCGTCTATGAGGCCTTGAACGAAAAAGGCTACAACTCGATCAGCCAGATCGTCGGCTATATCCTCTCCGAGGACCCGACCTATATAACGACCCATAACAATGCACGCAGCCTTGTCAGAAGGCTCGACAGAGACGAGCTTCTTCAAGCGATGGTAAAGTGCTATCTCGGAATTAAATAATAACTTGGAGGAGCAATATTTATGGCAAAGAAAAATAACTTTCTTATGTATAAGGGCAGACCTCTTGTCAGAAACGGCAAAACAATTTATTACGGCTACATGAGCGACCCCTATGTTGTTATCATGCAGATAACGAGCACCCGTGAAGTCAAAGGCGTTGAGGTTGCGGGCAGGGTAGTTGTTCAGCTTGTCAGAACCGACCCCGAGGTCAGAATGAAAGACAAGATAGTCAAGAAAGCCGAGCGAATCGGCATTTATAACGCTATGGATATCGGCTGTATCTGGCTTGAGAGAGAGCTTAAAGAAACGGCTTGAACATCAACTGAATACAAAAAATGGCTTGTGTCGGAGATTTAACACCGATGCAAGCCATTTTTTAAGACAATCTATTTAAACCTTGAATATAAAAAAAGGAAAGCGATTTTTGGAATAATAGACAATATTTGGCGTCTGATTTTGTAAATTTTATACATAGTATCCTATAAAAATTTATTTTTTATATTGCATTATATGGATTATCGTTGTATAATGACAAATATAACCCGGCTAATTATTTCGGATTTCAGGGCGTTTGCCCTTAATCATATTATTATTTTACGGAGGTTATTTCATGAAGAAACTACTTGCAATTCTTATGGCTCTCGCTCTTGTTGTTTGCTGCTTCGCCGCTTGCGGAGACAAAACGGGCAAGGAACCCGACAACGGCGACAATACCGCTGCCACACCGCTCACCATTGAAAACAATGTTATCAAAGTCGGCATTTTTGAGCCTGCAACAGGTGAAAACGGCGCAGGCGGTATGCAGGAAGTTCTCGGCATCAGATATGCCAATTCCGTTGCTCCGACAGTCACAATCGAAGGAACCGAATACAAAATCGAGCTTGTTGAGGTTGACAATCAGTCCGACAAGGCAGCCGCTGTTACCGCAGCAGCTCAGCTTGTAAATTCAAATGTTGTTGCAGTTCTCGGTTCATACGGTTCAGGCGTTTCAATTGCCGCAGGTGAAACCTTCAGGGAGAATAAGATTCCCGCTATCGGATGCTCCTGCACCAATCCTCAGGTTACTCTCGATAACGATTATTATTTCCGTGTTTGCTTCCTTGATCCTTTCCAGGGCACTGTTATGGCAAACTATGCTATGTCACAGGGCGCAACCACCGCAGCCGTTATCAATCAGAACGGCGATGACTATTCAACGGGTCTTGCCAACTATTTCAAAGAGGCTTTCAAGGCTAACGGCGGTACAATCGCTTATGAAGGAACTTACAACACCAACGAAACAGATTTCAACGCTCAGCTTGCCGCTGTAAAGGCTGCAAATCCCGACGTTCTTTTCGTTCCCTCCTCAATCCAAACCGCAGGCCTCCTTATCAAGCAGGCTAAGGAAATCGGCGTTACCGCAAAGCTTATGGCGGGCGACACATGGGAGAACGCAACAATAATTGAGAACGCAGGCGTTGAAAACTGTGAAGGCGTTGCTTTCTCAACCTTCTTTGATGAGAACGATGCAGGCGCAGCAGAATTCGTTGCCGGCTACAAGGCTTTCCTTAACAGCTCCGCTCAAAACCTTAAGCTCAACGGCAATAACGACACCGTTGCCGCAGTTTCGGCTCTCGGTTATGACGCATACATGACAATTTATAAGGCACTTGAAGGCCTTACCGCAGACAAGCTCACCAAAGAGGCTCTCAGAGACTCTCTTGCGGCTGTTAACTATGCAGGCGTTACCGGAAATGTCACCTTTGACGAAAACGGCGATGCAAACAAGGATATGGCTTACATCAAGACCATGACAAACGGCGCATTCAAGTTTGTCGGCACTCAGAAGACTGACGGCACTTTCACCGCAGCATAATTATTATTGCACATTCTTCGGAAACGGCGAGAGCATCTTGCCCTCGCCGTTTTCCCTTATCAGGATTAATAACAGCAGGGGGATGACCCATGACTACCTTTTTACAGAACTGCCTGACAGGCATTTCAATCGGCAGCATTTATGCCCTGATAGCTATCGGTTACACGATGGTTTACGGCATTCTGCGCCTGATTAACTTCGCTCATGGCGATATTTTTATGATGGCAGGTTATATAATGATAATCTGCATGACGGATTTGCTTATTCCGTGGTATATTTCAATTGTTATTGTTATTGCGGCAACCGTTCTTCTCGGCGTTCTGATTGAGAGAATCGCATATAAGCCGCTCAGAAGCGCTCCGAGAATGTCGATAATGATTTCGGCAATCGGTGTTTCTTATTTCCTTCAGAACTTTGCAACCTATCTGTTCTCCGCCCAGCCTAAGGCTTATCCTCAGATTGCATTTCTCAACAAGAGAATTGAAATCGGCGGAGTTTCAACCTCAATAGTAACCTTTATAACTCCTATTCTGACCGTTTTGCTCGTTGTTGCCCTTGTTATTCTTGTTAATAAAACAAAAATCGGCATGGCAATGCGTGCCGTTTCAAAGGATTTTGAAACAAGTCAGCTTATGGGAATAAAGATTAACTATGTTATCAGTATGACATTTGTTATCGGCTGCGCTCTTGCCGCAATCGGTTCAATCTTATATTTCACTCCGAGACCGTCGGTTATGCCGCTTTCGGGCTCTCTGCCCGGCCTTAAATGCTTTGTTGCAGCCGTTTTCGGCGGCATCGGCAGTATCCCCGGCGCACTCATTGGCGGATTTATTATCGGCGTTTGCGAAACCTTTGTTAAAGGCAGCTCTTTCTCGGAGTTCAGCGATGTATTTACTTTCGTTGTACTTATTCTCGTTCTGCTCATCAAGCCCACCGGATTGTTCGGAGAAAAGATAAAGGAGAAGGTATGATATGAAAAAGTCATTGAAAATCATTTTATCTGCCATCCTTTTCGCCGCTGTCTGCGGAGTTATCATCTATGAGGGCGAAGCGGCGGACAAATCCTCGATGTTCAGAACGGTTTTGCAGCTCAGCTCAATTTATATGCTTCTGGCTGTTTCGCTTAACCTGCTTAACGGCTTTACCGGGCTGTTTTCGCTCGGTCAGGCGGGATTTATGACAATCGGAGCATATACTTATGCAATTCTGACCATTCCCGTTGAATCAAGAAGCGGCGTTTATTATCTTTACGGCGTTGCGGATTTCCTTAAAAATATAGAACTTCCCATCGTTGTTGCGCTTATCGTTGCGGGATTGGCGGCGGCTCTGCTGGCGGCGCTTATCGGCGCTCCCGTTCTCCGCCTCAAGAGTGACTACCTTGCAATCGCAACCCTCGGTTTTGCCGAGGTTGTCAGAATAGTTGTCGCTTCTTCGCCGCTCAATAAAATAACCAACGGCTCTCTCGGTCTTAAAAAAATACCCGGATTTGACTCATATTACGGCATTTTTATTGTTGCATTTGTCTGCATTGCTCTGATTGCATTGCTGCTCAATTCGACCTTCGGCAGAGCTTTCAAAGCAATAAGAGATGATGAAATCGCCGCAGAGGCGATGGGAATTAACCTTTCACGGCACAAGCAGATGTCTTTTGTTATCAGCTCGTTCTTCTCGGGCATCGGCGGTGCTTTGATGGCAATGTTCCTCGGATCTATTTCGTCAACAACATTCACGATTGCTTCGGCAACCTATTTTATTCTGCTTATTGTTGTTATCGGCGGAATGGGCAGCGTTTCGGGCAGCGTTATTTCCGCTTTCATCGTCATTGCGGCAAGAGAGTGGTGGCTTCGCTTCCTTGATGAAACTCACTATATCGGAGATTTTCAGGTTCCGCTCCTTAAAACGGGCTTCCGCATGGTTGTTTTCTCCGTTATTCTTATGATTGTCGTTCTTTTCTTCAGAAAAGGAATCATGGGCGACAAGGAATTTTCGTGGGATATGATTGCGAATCTGTTCAAAAAACGCAAGTCAAAATCGGGGCAGGAGGTGCAGTCTGAATGAGCAAAAATGTGCTTCGTGTTCAGGATATAACAATGCAGTTCGGCGGCGTTGTTGCCGTTGACAATCTCTCAATGGAAATCAACGAGGGCGAGATTGTTTCGCTCATCGGCCCCAACGGTGCGGGAAAAACAACGGTTTTCAATGCCGTAACGGGTGTTTACGCTCCGACGAACGGCGAGGTTGTTTTTAACGGCGAGGTTATCGCCTCAAACCGTCCCCACGGCAAAATGAAAAAGCTTTATGCGGGTCAGAACAACGGCAAATATCAGAAAATCGTTGAGCATACGCCCGACTATATCGCCAAAAAAGGCATTGCAAGAACATTCCAGAATATCCGCCTTTTTAAATCCATGACGGTTCTTGAAAATGTTCTTGTTGCAAAGCATATGCGCCGCTCGAGCAACATTTTCACCGCAACGCTTCATCTTAACGCAAAAGAAGAAAAAAGAATGCGTGAAGAAAGCCTTGAACTGCTCAGAATTCTCGGGCTTGAAAGCGTTAAGGATGAAATTGCAAGCAATCTGCCTTACGGCAAACAGCGTCACCTTGAAATCGCAAGAGCCCTTGCAACCTCACCGAGCCTTCTGCTTCTCGATGAGCCTGCGGCGGGCATGAATCCGCAGGAAACAGACGAGCTGACGGCGTTTATCAAAGATGTTCGTGATAAATTCAAGCTGACTGTTTTCGTTATAGAGCATCATATGAATCTTGTTATGGATATTTCGGACAGAATATATGTTATTGACTTCGGCAAGCTTATTTCAAGCGGAACTCCCGAAGTTGTTCAGAACGATCCCAAGGTTATCGAAGCGTATCTGGGGGTGAGCGAAGATGAGTAATATTCTTGAAATAAAAGACCTTGTTGTGTCATACGGCGGCATTGAAGCGGTCAAAAAAGTATCGCTCAATGTTGAGCAGGGCAAGATAGTAACGCTCATCGGAGCAAACGGCGCGGGCAAGAGCACAACCCTGAAATCAATCGCAGGCGTCGTTAAGCCCAAGAGCGCTTCAATCAAGTTCAACGGCGAAGAAATCTGCGGAAAATCGCCCGACTACATCGTTTCAAAGGGCATAACCCTTGTTCCCGAGGGCAGACGGGTTTTCCCGAATCTTACCGTTCTTGAAAACTTGAAAATCGGGGCGTATCTCCGCAAGGATAAAGCGGGAATCAAAGCGGATATCGAGCATGTATATCAGCTTTTCCCGAGACTTAAAGAGAGAGAATGGCAGCAGGCGGGCACGCTTTCGGGCGGCGAACAGCAGATGCTTGCCGTCGGCAGGGCATTGATGAGCAAGCCCAAGCTTATTATGATGGATGAGCCGTCTCTCGGTCTTGCTCCGCTGGTTGTCAAGGGTATTTTTGATATCATCAAAACCGTCAACCAAGAGGGGATAACCGTTCTCCTGATTGAACAGAACGCCAATATGGCTCTTAAAGCCGCCGATTGGGGTTATGTTATGGAGACAGGCGTTATTACCATGGAGGGAACGGGCAGAGAGCTCCTTGAAAACGAAGAAATAAAAGAAGCTTATCTCGGCAAACAGAGAAACTGAGCCGACGCTTCACAAAACAGAAACAGATTACAGGCAGATTCCCGAAAGAAATCTCGCTGTAATCTGTTTATTTTAATAATAGGGATTTTATTGAATTTTTCAGACATTTATGATAAAGTGAATGAGTAAAAACTGAATTGACGGCATAGGCGAGGAGCAGAAAAAGCCCGTCAATTATAAGATTTACACTTCTGTTTTCGGCATCGGAACGGTAATAATTTTCAAAATGGCAAAGGCAACTCTGAAGCACATTGAATGAGGTTATTCTGATGAAAAAGATTCTTATAATAGGCAGCGCAAATATCGATTTGACTGTTTACACCGACCGTATGCCGAAGCTCGGCGAAACCGTCACGGGCTATGATTTTTCGCTTAACTGCGGAGGAAAGGGTGCTAATCAGGCGGTTGCCGCCGCAAAGCTCGGAGGTTCGGTCAGCTTTATCGGAGCGCTTGGAAAAGATGCCTACGGAGATACACTTCTCGGAAATTTCAAACAGAATAATATCAAGTTTGAGGGCGTTATTTCCGATAAAGTTTCAACGGGCACGGCAAGCATAACCGTTGTCGGCGGCGACAATTTCATAATTTTGAACGAGGGTGCAAACGGAATTGTAACTCCCGAATTAATAGAGGAAAAAGCGGATTTAATCAAAGAAGCCGACTTCCTCATCATGCAGCTTGAAATTCCCGCAGAGTCCGTTGCGAGAGCGGCTGAAATTGCAAAATCAGGCGGAACGGCTGTTGTTATCAATCCCGCTCCGATGAAAGAAATGCCTGACAGCCTTTTTGCGGCAACTGATATAATGATTCCGAACGAGCACGAAGCGGAGCTGTTGACGGGGATTGCGGTCAGAAACAAAGCTGACGCCGAAAGAGCAATAAAAGCTATAAGAAGCAAAGGCGTCAAAACCGTTATTATAACGCTCGGAGAAAAAGGGTGCGTTTATAATATCGCCGAAGAAATATTTGAGCATCCCGCCGAAAAGTCAGAGGTTGTTGACACGACATCTGCGGGCGACACCTTCATCGGCGCGCTTTGCGTCAGGCTCTCGGAGGGCGAGAGTATTCATAATGCCGTAAGCTACGCAACCAAGGCGGCGGCAATAACCGTCAGCCGAAAAGGCGCAAGCGCATCAATACCGTATGCGTGGGAAATAGAATAAAATTATAAACCATGTCCTTTCAGGCGTGTTTTTTTGGTTATTTAATTTTCTTTTCCCATTCTTCCGCTTTAAATCCAGTCAGCACATAATCA
>JBJEQC010000212.1:0-2510 GCA_051881555.1 Acutalibacteraceae bacterium | reverse complement strand
ATGTCAAAGAGAAAAATGCCCGAATGTGCGTGAGATATTGTATTTCAGACATATTTCATTGCTGTTAAAAAAACTATATTATAAAACATGGGAGAGATAAATTTGGGAAAAACTATTGCAATAGTTAACCAAAAAGGCGGAGTCGGCAAAACAACTTCGGCAGTTAATCTGACCGCCGCCTTGGGTGCAAAGGGCAAAAAAGTTCTGCTCGTTGACATTGACCCTCAGGGCAATTCAACTAGCGGACTCGGCATAAATAAAAGAGGTCTTGAAAAATCGTCCTACAGCGTGCTTATCGGCGGCTGTGACGCAGAGCAGGCTATTGTTAAAACGCCTTACGAAAATGTTTTTGTTATGCCGTCAAGCATGGATCTTGCAGGCGCAGAGCTTGAGCTTGTTGATCTCCAAAAGAGAGAATCAAAGCTCAAAAACTCGCTTGCTCCGATAAAAGACAGCTTTGATTTTATTTTTCTTGACTGCCCGCCGTCGCTCGGTCTGATAACGCTCAACGGACTTTGCGCCGCAGACTCGCTGATTGTTCCGATTCAATGCGAATTTTTTGCTCTTGAAGGGCTTTCACAGCTGATTTCAACCGTCAGAACCGTTAAACGCCTTTATAATCCTTTCATAGAAATTGAAGGCGTGCTTCTGACAATGTATAACGGTCAGCTTAATCTCACTCAGCAGGTTGTTGAAGAAGTTAAAAGATGCTTCCCGAAAAAGGTTTATTCAACCGTTATTCCGAGAAATGTCAGACTTTCCGAAGCTCCGAGCTACGGTCAGCCCGTTATGTATTACGACAAATCGTCAAAGGGCGCTCATGCCTACAGCGACCTTGCCGATGAATTTTTGCAACAGAATAAATAAGGAGACTTGATTGATATGGCACATAAAAAAGGCGGTCTCGGCAGAGGACTTGACTCTCTGCTTAGTGATAATTCTTTAGAAGAAACAAGTGCGGCTCAGCCCGTTATTCTTAATTTAATGGAAATCGAGCCGAATAAGGATCAGGCGAGAAAAAAGTTTGACGATGAGGCTTTGTCGGAGCTTGCGGATTCAATCGCTCAGCACGGAGTTTTGCAGCCGTTACTTGTCCGCCCGATAATTGGCGGCGGATATCAGCTTGTTGCAGGCGAAAGACGCTGGAGAGCAAGCCGAATTGCGGGTCTGACTCAGGTTCCCGCCATTATAAAAGAACTCAGCGATTCCGACGCTGCTATTATTTCTTTAATAGAAAATTTGCAGAGAGAAGACCTCAATCCCGTTGAAGAAGCCTTCGGTTTTGCAAGCTTAATCAAGGATTTTAACTTAACTCAGGAGGAAGCGGCTCAGAGGGTCGGCAAATCCCGCCCCGCCGTTGCAAATGCGCTCCGTCTGTTGAAACTGCCCGAAAGCGTTCTTGACCTTGTGCGTGAAAACAGGCTTTCCGCAGGTCATGCGAAGGCTCTTGCCTCATTAACCGACGAAAATCTTATTATTTCAACTGCTCAGACCGTTATTGAAAAGGGCCTTTCCGTCAGAGAAACCGAAAAGCTTGTTAAATCGCTCACTGCCGAGAAAAAAGAAAAGAAAAAGGCGGCGGCAAGAAACACATTCTTTGATGAAGTGGAGCTATCGCTCAACAACAGTCTCGGCAGAAAAGCAAGAGTAATAACCAAAAACGGCAAGGAAAGCGGCACTCTTGAAATTGCATTTTTTGATAAAGACGATCTTGCCGCAATTGCCAGGGTTCTTGAAGCGCTTGAATGAGGTGGATAAATGAAAAATTATAATCACGCCCTGTCCGTCATGGAAAAGCAAGGTTATCCCGATGACGCACGCAAGGTTATTATCAGAACGGAAGAAAAAATCCTTGCAAACGAAAAAGCAAATAAAATATATGAAAAAATGTATCGCATGTATTGGCTGAAAAAGAAAAATTTCGGCGAATTCAAAGATCTTTCAGCCGCTCTTTCGGAAGAAATCGGCGAGCATGTTTATACAGTCAATTTTGTTTTGCTTCTCAACTGCACAAAGCCGCTTCGCACCGCCTATAAAAAAGCGGGCTACAGCGATGAAATCTATTGGAACACCCTGCTTGACCTGAAAGCAAAAATGCTTGAATGCAAAGAAAATTTTGATATTTACGGAACTTTTGTTGAGGGCTGGTTCATGGGATTCTATACTCTTGAGCGTTTCGGGCTTAGCAGGCTTCAATTTGAGTTTTCCACCTTCCGTGAAGAATTTTATGATGACAACGGTATTTTCATTAATAAAAGAGATTTTGTTCTCTGCCTTCATATCCCCTCTCACCTCGGGCCTCTGACCTATGAGGCAAGAATGGATTCATACAAAAAGGCGTTTGACCTGTTTAAAGACAGATTCGGCGGAAAATATATTGTTATCTGCTGTAATTCATGGCTACTTTATCCCGATAATCTTAACATTCTCCCCGAAAACTCAAATGCAAGAGATTTTATTCTTGATTTTGAACCCCTCGACATCACTCAGACCTATGATTTCGGCGACTG
>JBJEQC010000211.1:0-10975 GCA_051881555.1 Acutalibacteraceae bacterium | reverse complement strand
CGACATTGCCTTTGAATACCTTTTTGAAAGCCTTGTAAATGAAATATGCCGCA
The DNA here is from genome assembly GCA_051881555.1 of Acutalibacteraceae bacterium. Taxonomy (GTDB): domain Bacteria; phylum Bacillota; class Clostridia; order Oscillospirales; family Acutalibacteraceae; genus CAG-177. Next base: position 10,922 of record JBJEQC010000211.1, on the reverse strand, counting down.
ACAGCCATAAGAGCTTTGATAACAAAGGTTGCGGGAGCATACTGCATGTAGCCTCCAAGCATATCAGTCAGAGCCGAGCCGATGCCTGCCGCAAGGCCGCCGTAGACAGGGCCGAGGAAGAAGCCTGCAAGCAGAACAAAGCAGTCGCCGAGATTAAAATAACCGCCGGTTGCAGGTGTAGGAATTTTTACAACGGCTGTTGCAACGCAGATTATGGCCGCAAAGAGCGCCGCAGTAACGAGACTTTTGATTTTTTCAAATTTCATAAATAAAACCGCCTTTCGCAAAACCCCATAATTACGCCGAGTTTCGCACTTGATTTTTGCTGTTAAATCAAGTATAATCAAAAGTGGCATTGTTTCAAGTGCCATTTTTCTGATATTTTTTAATGCCAGACGGTGATAAAATGCTTACTTATACATTTGAAAAAGACAGCAAAGCTCCGCTGTATGAACAGCTTTACAAAATGATCAGAGACGACATAACCTCGGGAAGAATCGAGGCCGGCTCAAAGCTTCCGTCAAAGCGTTCATTCTCGGAGCATCTCGGAGTCAGCAAGGTTACGGTTGAGGCGGCATATTCTCTGCTGATTGCCGAAGGCTATATTTATTCTGTTGAGAAAAAAGGATATTATGCGGAACAGGTCGGAATAGTTCCGTTCGCTCAGCCTCAGAGCGAAGAAGCCGCACCGCCTGTCAAATACGAAGCAAATCTCAAATCAAACGGCGTGAGCCTTAAATATTTCCCGTTTTCGGTCTGGGCGAAGCTTATGCGTGAGGTAACTCTCAACTACAGCCGTGAGCTTATGGATCCCGTGCCTTATAACGGCGCACTCTGTCTGAGAGAAGCGATTTGCGAATACCTCGCCGAAAACAGAGGAATGAGAGTTCTGCCCTCTCAGGTCATTATCGGCGCAGGCACGGAGTATCTCTACGGCTTAATTATTCAGCTTTTGGGCTTTGACAAAAAGGTTGCGCTTGAAAACCCCTCCTACAGCCGGATTTCCGCCGTTTACCGCTCTCACGGCGTTGACTGCCTTTATGTTGACATGGAAAACGACGGTATCAGCATTGACGGGCTTTACCGCTCGGGTGCGGATGTTGTTCACATTTCACCCGCCCACCATTTCCCGACGGGAACAGTCACAACTCAGAAACGCCGCCTTGAAATTCTTGAATGGGCATCGGAGAAAGACAGCAGATATATTATCGAGGACGAATATGACAGCGAATTCCGATTTGTCGGCAAGCCGATTTCTCCAATGCAGGTTTCCGACGGAAACGGAAAGGTTATATATATCAACACCTTTTCAAAAACAATCGCTCCCTCAATCCGAATCAGCTATATGATTCTGCCGCCCGCTCTCGCCCGTGAATACGAAAAGCGGCTCGGCTTTTATTCCTGCACCGTTGCGGCGTTTGAACAATACACGCTCGCAAAATTCATTTCAGACGGTTATTTTGAACGGCATATCAGGCGAATGAAGCGGCGTTACAAGGTTCTGAGAGACGATATCATTTCTCAGATAGAAAACAGCCCGATTGCAGACCGTGTTGAAATTCTTGAACCCGATTCGGGTCTGCATTTCATTCTGAAAATTTCAACGGATAAAAGCGACTCGGAAATTTCCGAAATCTGCGGATCGGAAAGCATAAAAATCGCCTTTCTCTCGGAATACTATGTCGGCAAGAAGGGATCGGGAGAGCATCTTGCTCTGATAAATTATTCGGGAATAAGCTCCGAGGAATTCAAAAAGGCTCTGATTTGCCTTGAAAAAGCAACGGCGGTATGATATATTAATAAAAAAATAATCGGAGGCATCTATGAAGATAAAAGCATATCATAAAGACCTGAACGCCCTGCACATCGGCTGTGAAAAGCCGAGGGCTTATTTCATTCCTTACGGAAGCGAAAGCGGCGCAATCAGCGGCAGGCGTGAGAATTCGGATAGATTCATTTCTCTTTGCGGCGAATGGAATTTCAAATTTTACGAATCCTTTGAAGATATCGGCGATGATTTTCTTGACTCAGAGTTTACGGACTCAATCCCCGTTCCGAAATGCTGGCAGACCGAGCTTGGAAAGGGCTACGATGTTCCGCTTTACAGCAACCTTTTCTATCCGTTCCCGCTTGACCCGCCCCATGTTCCCGACATGAACCCCGCAGGTCATTATAACAGAAAATTCAATATATCCAAAAAAGAAGATAAAAAATACTACATAAATTTTGAGGGTGTTTCCTCATGCTTTTATCTTTTCATCAACGGAGCCTTTGCCGCTTACAGTCAGGTAAGCCATTGCACAAGCGAGGTTGACATAACCGATTATCTTGTTGACGGCGAAAACACGGTTGACGCCGTTGTTGTTAAGTGGTGCGACGGAAGCTACCTTGAGGATCAGGATATGTTCCGCCTTTCGGGTATATTCAGAGAGGTTTATATTCTTGAAAGAAGCAAAAATCATATAAAAGATATTTATATCAAAACTGAGCTTTCCGACGGGCTTGACCGTGCCTCTGTCAGCGCAGATATTGTTTTTGACGGCGAAGCGGAGACGGAATGGAAGCTTCTCTCTCCCGACGGAAAAGAAGCGGCGAGAGGAAGCGGAAAAATTGATTTCACTCTTGATTCGCCTGTTCTTTGGAGCAGTGAAAAGCCCGTGCTCTACACCCTGCTTGTTTTCTGCTCGGGTGAAATAATTCCGTTTAAGCTCGGCTTCAAAAAGCTTGAAATCAAAGGTAATGTTGCATATTTCAATAACAAGCCGATAAAGCTTTTCGGCATTAACCGCCACGATTCAAACCCCGAAACGGGCTATTATGCCGACGAAGCGCATATGCTTCGTGACATTCATATCATCAAGCAGGGCAACTGCAACGCAGTGAGAACCTCTCATTATCCCAACGACCCGAGATTTCTCGAAATGTGCGCCGAATACGGTCTTATGGTCATTGATGAAGCCGATATCGAAACTCACGGCATGGGCTTTGAATACCGTGACACCTGGGATTGGGAGCGCTGGTCGAAGCTTTCAACAGATGACGAATGGGAAGCCTCTTATGTTGACAGAGCGGAAAGGCTTTTTGAAAGAGACAAGAATTTCCCCTGCGTTATCATGTGGTCGCTCGGCAACGAATCGGGATCGGGCAAAAACCACAGGGCGATGAGAAAATATATCAAGAGCCGCAATCCCTCGGCAATTGTTCATTACGAAAACTCTCACCTTGAATTCAAGGCTGTTCCCATCGGCGAAAACTATTCGGATATCTCCGATGTTGAGAGCAGAATGTACGCTTCTCTTGAATATACAAAGGCATATGCAGAAAACAAGAATGCCAAAAAGCCGTTTTATTTCTGCGAATTCTGCTGTTCAATGTCAACGGGCGATATTCACGCTCACTGCGACATGTTCAGAAAATATCCGTCGGTTTTCGGCGGCTGTTTCTGGGAGCTGACCGACCACGGAATCAGCGTTAACGGCGGCAAGGGATACCGCTACGGCGGAGACTTCGGCGATTACCCCAACAACAATGTTTGCTGTGTTGACGGCGTTGTGTTCCCCGACCGCAGGCTCAGACCCGGCTTTGCCGACATGAAAAAGGGCTATGAACAGTTCGGCTCGGAATACAAAAACGGCGTTGTTACCGTTTTTAACCGCAGATATTTTGAGTCGCTGAGCGATTGTTACATTGAATGGTCGCTTGAGGTTAACGGTGAAAGCGTTAAGAGCGGCAGAATTGACGAAACGGATATCGCTCCGCAGAGTTCAAAAGAATATAAGCTCTTTGACTCCGCTCCCGAAAGCGACTGCTGTTTCCTTACCCTTTCTTTCAAGGAGAAAAGCGATAAAAAGTGGGCAAATGCAGGCTTTGAAGCGGGCTTTGCTCAGTTTGACCTTTCCGTAAAGGAAGAAAAAAAGCAGTTTGAATCAAAGCTTCCCGAGGTCAGCGAGGGTAGCAGATTCGTTGAGATAAAAGCGGGCAATACCGTTTGGAAATTCGATAAATCCTACGGTTGCATTTCGTCAGTCATCTGCGGCGGAAAAGAAATGCTCGCTTCACCCGCAAAGATTGAAATCTGGAAGGCTCACGGCTATAATCAGTTCGGCACAGCCGATGACAGGCGCAGCGCCGCAATGCAGGCGGCGGTTCAGAAAACCTACGGCGCAGAGGTTGAGACTGCCGATAACTTCATAAAAATCACCTGTCCCGTTTCAATCGGAGGCCCTGCAGTTGTTCCCGTTCTCAGCGGAAAGCTTGAATACAGATTCTACGGCGACGGAAGTGCGGTTATGGGCTTTGACGGCAAATTCAGAAAACTTCTTGCCGAAATGAACATGCATCTGCCTCGCTTCGGCTTCCGCTTTGAGCTGAACGGCGGATTTGAGAATATGGAATTTTTCGGAAAAGGTCCCGGAGAAAGCTACGCAGACCGCCATCTCGGTTGCCGCTTCGGCAAATTCAACACCACCGTTTCCGAAAACTTCGTGCCTTACATAAAACCGATTGAGAACGGAGCACATTTCGGCTCAAAATACGGCATGGTTACAAACGAAAACGGCGAGGGAATTATTTTTGCCCCTGAGAGTGAAAACTCTTTCTTCTTCAACGCTTCTCATTTCACTCCCCTCATGCTTGAACAAACGGCGCACAATGACGAGCTTCAGCCGCTTGAAAACACCTTTGTTTACACAGACTACCGCTTTGATATCAGAGGCGGTCACGGATATTATGACGAGGTTGAGCCCGAACGCAAATGGAGCTTTGACCCGTTTGAATTTTCGGTTGCAATAAAGCCGTTCTCCGCAAAGCCCGACCCGTTTGAATTTATAAAAGATAAAAGATAATAAATTATCGGCATAAATAATACGCCGAAGCAAACGACATTTTCCGTCATTGCTTCGGCGCTTTTTTTATTCGTGAGTTATCCAAAATTCACAGAACATAACGCCCATTACGGGCTCGCTGAATTCAAGGTCAACACAGCCGTTTTCGATATATTCCTTGGGCAAAACATAGGTTGCCGTTTCAAAACCCGGGGCAACAAACGCAGAATCAAAGGCTTCGTCTTTTTCGCCGCCGAACTGCGTTCCCTCATAAACCACATGACCGTTTGCGGTTATCTTATGCCCGCTGAGCTGAGGTATCTTTTTGCTCAGATATGTAATTTTCAGGCGGTAATCTCCGTCATAATCAAGCCCGCCGACCTTGCATCTGAATGAAAGGTTGTCATAGACCTTGAACATCGAAGTCGGCATCGCTCCGTTATTGACCGACGGTCTGTCGCCCTGAAAATTCATATACATTCCGCTCTGCTGAGCAACTCCGCATTCCTCAAGTCCGTTCTGAGCCACGGAAAAATAATATTCATCGGCTCTGACGGTGTTGCGGTTGATTGCTTCCCGCATAAATGCTTCGGGGCTTTGCTCATCTTCAGCCGCATTCAGCCTGCCGAGCAGCCATTTTCTGTCGGTTACAGGCAGGTCAATTGTTTCAAGAACCGCTCCCCTTTCCCAGCTGTCGGCGCAATAATGCTCAACATCAAGCTGCATTCCGATAAGCTCGAAAAGTCTCTTTGCAAGGTAATCGATATCGGCTCTCTCTTTTTTATAATCACCGTCAAAATCGGTTTCAAGGATTGCCTTTGCCGCATGAAGATTTCCTTTGTTTATTTCTTTTTCGGCAAGTTTTATCAGCTCAAGCTCAAAAACTCTCCTGCGTCTGACAACATAATCGCATTTTGCCCTCATCAGAAGCTGCAAAAATCTCCAATTTTCGCTGAGGAACGGATATTCTTTTTCTGCCGCTTCAAAAATTTCAAGCGTTGTGTCAATCGTCGGATTTTCGGCAGGGTCGCATTGCCAGTTAAGCTCCAGAGCAAGAATTCCGTCGGCTAATTTTTCGGGGTTTGCTCCGTAGAAGAACAGGCGGCAATAGTCAAGCAGGCTTGTTCTGAGCTCGCAGTTCGGGAAATAATCCATATCAGCCCAGACCATTTTGTTGACATCATCGTTAACGCCCTCCGAATAGCTGACCGAGCCGACAATATATCTTCGGGTCAGGCGATGAATCAGGCGGTATTCACGGGGTCTCGGGTTCGTTGACTCACGGCTCAGACCCGTTGCAAGCGCAAAATGCCAATCGTCACGGTCAAAATGAACCGGATATTCACAGCGGACATTGTGGGTGACATCGGGATAAAGCCTTATCGGATATTTTGACGGCAGACGGCGGCGAAGCACATCAAGAGGGAACGCCGCATTCGGGCCGGTGATTACGCCGTCAATCTCCTCGGGCTGTTTGTTCATTTCTTCAAGGAATGTTTCGCCCCAGGTCGGAATTGAATGAGGCTGTTGAGCCGAGGGCCACATCTGAGCCTGAGGGTGCGTTTTTTTCAGAGCCTTTGATATTTCTTTGCATCTGAGCACAAATTCATCTGCATTGAACTCACCCGGGTCGCCTCCGGGCGGGAAAACGACATTGAGCCTCGGAACCGTTTCATAGAGCTTTCCCCGTCTCTCTGCCGCCTGCTCAACGGTTTCGCCGTCATTGTTCGGATGCCAGAGCGAAACATCAAGGTCATATTCATCCGCCATTTTTGATGCGTCAACAAGGAATTCTTCCTCGTCATATTTCATCAGCCTGTTGCGCTTTGAAACACCCTTTTCATAAGGAATATGCTCAACAATATTCGTGCCGAAAAACATCATATCAAGATAATAACGGCGATAATCCTCAACGCTCCATGCGTCATAGGTGTTCGGGGTTGTTCTGTAGCCTATCTGATGGCCTCTTATCTGCTTGTCGGGGCTGTAGGTTCCCGAAATATCCTCCGAAAGAGCGGGAACTCCGCAGACGGGAATGAGCTTTCGCAGAAACATGCCCATGCCGTAAATAAATCCACGGATTCCGCTCGCATAAACGCAGACTGCGCTTCCCGTGCAGTCAATTTCATAGCCGTCTCTCGTAATCCCGGATTTTGTTTCAAAAACAAAATTTGCATTTTGTTTTTCGGAGCAAAGCTTTGCCGCCTTGCCCGTTCTGAGTTTGATTTCTTCGCTCAGAAGCCCTGCGGCCTTTTTCTCCGCATCGGTCTGTGCAAAAATCAGCATTTCATTAAAATTTATCATTCTTCGCTCTCCTGAGAATCTATTTGACTGAGTGCCTGCTTTTTCATTTCCGCTCTTGCGTTTCGGTGTTCTTCAAGCTCGATTAACATTCTCTCCTTGGTTTTTCCGTGAACATTGAAAAGCAGGAGCGAAAGGCCGTAGCCGAATCTTGCAACTGCGGGAGCAAGGCAAAATATTCCCCAAATTCCTTTGAGCACCTTGGGGTCGGTGTGCGGAACGATGTTGCCGTATGAATCGTGCTGGGGCTTGAACTTAATCCAATCGAAAACAGCGCCAGAAAGCAGAGCATGAACGCTTGAAGAAAGCTTGTTGACATAGCTTGAAACCGCATTGACTATTCCCTCGTTGCGGATTCCGTTTTGCCACTCAAGATAGTCGAACATATCGCCCTTGAGAAGCGGGTCGCACACGCTCATAACCTGATTCGGCAGACCGCAGACGGTCAGACCGATTGTAACAATAACAAAATCGAGCCAATAGTTGCCCGTCGGCTTATATCCGATGAAATAAAGAACGGTGTAAGCAACGCCGCTGAAAATACCTGCCGAAACGGCGGTTGTTCTGAGGCCGAACTTTTTAATAAGTATCGGGGTTGACGGGGTTATGACATAGTTCGGAATACCCGTGAAAAGGCTGCAAAGCAGGCGGTTTGAAAGTCTGCCCGTGCAGTTCAGCCAGAAAAAGTCTTCCGAAGCTCCTCCGACGCCCTTGATTCCTCCGAAAAAGTTTGAAAGCAGAAGAACCGCAAGCGGGCGGCAGGTCAGAATTGACTTTGCCGATTTCAGGAATCCCGTCTCTTTCATTTCTTCTTTTGAGGCGACCGTAACTCTTTCACGCATGGTAAAGAAGCCGTAAATTGCGCCCAAAGCGGCGGCAATGACAAAGAAAATCGAGAATCCTCTGTAGACCTCAACCTGAGTTACGGCATTTTTGGTTACGCCCGGAACAAAGTCAACGAACACGGGCACAAGCGACGGCAGCCAGGTGAACAGATTCATGAATTTCTGCGCCGCAATCAATGTACTTCGCTCGTTGGTGTTCGGGGTCATGTTATAGAGCAGCAATTCCCAGCCGCTAAGATAAGAAAAGCCTATGCCGTAAATTATCGTTGTTACAAGCGCATAGATAAAACGCTCGCCCGACGAAAACGAATTCGGCACAACATAAAACAGAATTGACGCAATCGCCCAGAAAGGCATCGGGAAAATCAAAAACGGGCGAAGTCTGCCCCATCTTGTTCTGCTTCGGTCAATAATTATTCCCGATAAAGGGTCGTCGAGAGCGTCCCAGAGGGTCGAAACCGTTCCGAGCAGACCGTAAGCCTTGCCCGAAAGCCCGAGAAAGCTCATCATAAAATACTGCTTTGTTGAGCCGATGAAGCTTGTCAGATTGTTAAGACCGTAAGAGGTTATCGCAAAAGCGGCAATTTCTCTGGGTCTTACAAGGCGTTTAACCTCGCCCGAGCCCGTGCTCTCGCTTTGAACTTCAACGGCGGCATTATTATTCTCAGCCATTCTGTCATCTCCGTTTAATCAGAATAAATTGTATATAAAAAATAATAGCACATATACGCCTTTTAAGTCAATCAAACAAATCACTATTTACCGTTTCAACAAAATCCGGTTGGCTTTTTTATGCAAAACGACTATCGGAAAATATATTTCACAAAGCTATTGACAAGACTGTTATTTTAAAAAATAATCGGTATTGACAGTATGGGTCCTGGCATAGTAAAATGAAACTGATCCTCGTTAACTAAATACGACGGAGGCGAAGAAAATGAAAATAAAAATTGATGAAAAGAAAAGATTCCAGACCTTAACCGGCTTTGGCGTCAGCGGCGCTTGGTGGGCGCAGTTTGTCGGCGGTTGGACTGACACCGACGAAGAATCCGGGCTTGAAAAAAGAGAAAGAATTGCCCGGCTTTTGTTCGATAATGAGCAGGGAATCGGCATCAGCCAATACAGATACAATATCGGCGCAGGCTCTGCGGATTCAAACGCAGGCCGCTACAGCACCGACCGCAGAAGAACAAGAGGGCTTGAAAAAGCTCCCGGGGTTTACGATTGGAGCAATGATGCAAACGCCGTTTGGTTCATGTATGCGGCGAAAAAATACGGCGTTGATGAAATAACGCTGTTCGTTAATTCTCCGCCCGAACGCCTGACGAAAAACCACAAAGCTTATCTTGATACTGCGTTGAGAACGAATCTTGGCAGAAAGAATTTTGACGAATTTGCAAAATACTGCCTTGATATAACCGAGCACTTTGTGAATGAGGGCTTGCCGATTAAATACATTTCCCCCGTCAATGAGCCTGTCTGGGTTTGGCTTGAAAATCAGGAGGGCTGTCATTACCGCCCGTGCCAGGTTTATGCGCTGATGAAAGTTTTTGCAAAGGCATTGGACGCCCGAAAAGGCTTAAAAGGCGTTAAGCTCGCAGGAGCAGAGAACGGCGATATCCGTTGGTTCAACAAGACCTATTCACATATTATGCTCAGAAATCCCCTTATCCGCTCAAAGGTTGACGGAGTTGACATTCATTCCTACTGCCTGCCGACTCCGAAAATCCCGCTTCTGAATAAGTCGCTCAATGACAGGCTTGCCTATGCAAAACGCTACAGAAAATGGATGGACAGACATTATCCCGACGCCCCTGTCAAAATCAGCGAATGGTGCCATATGCAGGGCGGCAGGGATTACGGCATGAATTCCGCCCTTGAACAGGCTAAAATAATGACCGAGGATCTGACGGTTATGAATGCCGTTTCGTGGCAGCTTTGGGTCGGTCTGTCCGAGGTGGATTATTGCGACGGAATTATTTACTATTTCGACGAAAACGGAGAAAACACCTTTAAACTGACAAAAAGATATTACGCTTTCGGCAATTTTTCAAAATACATAAAGCGTGGTTCTGTCAGAATTGACGCTCAGATTGACTGCGAAAACGCTTATGCAGTTGCCTTTGACTGCTCAGACGAGCTTGCCGTTATTATAATCAACTTTTCTGAAAATGCCGAAGAATGCAGCATTGATTCCGGAGAAAAATCTGCCGTTATGTATGTTACAGACGAAGAAAGCAGCCTTGAAAAGCAAGAAATTGAGAATCTCGGCAGTTTTTCGGTCAGCGCAAAATCGGTCAATACGGTTATTATCAAAAAATAATTAAAAATGAAATTATGATAAATCCCGGGAAGAATTATCTCCCGGGGATGTTTTTATTTTTGGATTTTCACAAAATAACGGTAGGGGTCGGTGTCCTAGGCGTTCCGAGAATCGGCTTTCCCTTGAGTGGGAGCTACGCCGAACGGCGGTGATGAGGTGAAATTATTAAAATGCTTATGACACCTCATCCGTCACTTCGTGACACCTTCTCCTCAAGGAGAAGGCAAAACCACGGCTCTATTTTATGCGGGACAGGCGACCTGTCCCCTACGGCTGTGATTGAAAACGTCGGAAATAAGCGCAAATCTCTCGTAGGGAACGCCGTCCTCGGCGTTCCGAAAAATATGTATGGCTAACGGTAAAATCCGTAGGGTTCGGCGTTCCCGACGAACCGATTCGCCGCAGGCGAATAATGAACAATATTGAATTGGGACGATGTGGGCATCGTCCCCTACAAATCGGAAACAATCCGTAGCCTTGCGGTTGTCCGATAAAACACATCAAATTCAACGGAACGCGGGGACGGCGTTCCCTACAAGAAAATCATTGTGTTCCACAGATTCGGCATGACAAGCAGACGGCGGGAGCAAGCCCCCGCCCTACCTTGAACCTATTACCTTTTACTTCTTC
>JBJEQC010000210.1:0-2544 GCA_051881555.1 Acutalibacteraceae bacterium | reverse complement strand
TAGAATTAAAATCAAGAGTTTATATTCAGAATATAAAACCATTTTAAATGTTTTATTTGATGTTTTGCAGATAATCGAGTGATTCGGAAAGCTCCGATGGGTCGCTGAAATTCCATCGGTAAAGTTCGATGATATAGTCACCTTTGTAATCGGCGTTTTCCATTATCGAAAACAGCTTTTCATAATCAAAATTGCCTTTTGAGGGTGGCAGACAGTCATTGGTCGGCGAATTGTCGCTGACATGGATATGAATGATGTCATTATTGAATTCTTTTGCAAATTCAATAGGAGAATATCCCGCCCTGACCGCCTGTTTGATGTCGAACACCATTTTGAAGTCATTGCCGAGCGCTTTTTTCATCATGCGAAGAAAAACGGGCGTTTCGCTGAAATGACGGTTAACATTTTCCTGAGCAACGGTAACGCCGAACTCCTTGCCTGTTTCGATGAGCTTTGAAAAGCGGCTGAAATATTCGGGAGCGGTGATTTGGCCGGGCACAAGTGAGCCGTGAATGATTGAAATGCCCGCCCCGACAGCCTGAGTGAATTCAAAGCAGCGTTTGTAGAAGTCAAGAGCGTCAAGATAACGCCGCTGATATTCCCCGAAAAGCATGTAGGTTTCGGAAAACGAGGAAAACGGGTGAACGGAGACAATCCGGATTCCGTATTCGTCTTTTATTTTGTTGAGAACCTTTGCAAAATCGAGTGAGGTTTCGCTCTCCGAGTTCAGAAAAACCTCGCAGGTTTTTGCTCCGAGCTTGCCGAGCTGCTCAAGGGCGTCCTCGGTGTTTTGCGGATAAAGGCACGCAGTTGAGATTCCGATTGACATTCAGGTCAGTCCTTAATTGGTAATATTTTAGGTTTGAAACCGATACCTCCCGTAATGTATAATCATTATGTATCAGGGAGGTTTGTTATGAAAAAAATATTTTTTTCACTCCATCGCTCATCAAAAGCGGTGCTCATTATCGGAGCGGCGGCGATGGCTTTGGTGCTTTTTGCTTCAACGGTTTTATTTGTCGGCGCAGGCAGAATGTTTGACTATTATCCCGCAGTTGAGATAAGCGAAAAACTGCTTGCGGGGGTAAGACCGATGAGCGTTGCGGTCAGCGCAGGCTCTTTGAGCCTTGAATATCTGGCAAAGAGAAAAGAGAACTGACTGCATTTGAATTATAGCACAACATAATCCAAATATCAAGGATTCGGGAGAAACAAAAAGTCGGGTGAATTTTTATTTTTCATCTCGACTTTTTTTATATGTTGTGATATTATGATTTTATCAATTATATTCCGGAGGGATAAAAATGCTCAGAGTTGCAATGCTGTCAAAGTGGCATGTTCACGCAGAAGGGTATGCCAATGAATTTCTGAAAACGGGAAAGGCAGAGATAACCGCCGTTTGGGATGAAAACGCCGAAAGAGGCTCTGAATGGGCAGAGTCGCTCGGCTGTGATTTTGAAAAAGACATTGATTCTCTGCTTGCAAGAGACGATGTTGACGCAGTATGCTGCTGCACTCCGACTTCAATGCACACCGAGGTTTTGCTCAAAGCGGCAAAGGCGGGCAAGCATATTTTTACCGAAAAAACGCTTGCGGCAACGGTTAAGGAATGTAAAGAAATCGGGAAGGCGGTCAATGAAAACGGAGTAACTTTCGCAATTTCGTTCCCTAATAAATCATGGAGCATTGTTAAGTTCATAAAAGAACAGATTGAGAGCGGAAAGCTCGGGAAAATAACCTGCGTCAGAATCAGAAACGCTCATAACGGAGTCAGCGACGGCTGGCTGCCCGATTATTGGTTCATAAAAGATGATTGCCAGGGCGGCGCAATGATGGATCTCGGCTGTCACCCGATGTATCTTCTGGCATATTTTTGCGGAATGCCGAAAAAAGTGACGGGCATTGCAAATTCGGCTTTCGGAACTCCCGTTGACGACAATGCGGTTGCGGTTATCGAGTTTGAAAGCGGAGCAATCGGCGTTTCCGAAACCTCGTTTGTTTCTTATTCTTCGCCTTATACGATTGAGGTTCACGGAACCGACGGCATTATTCTCTGGCAGGACGGCGAGCTGAAATATAAAACGAAAGAGACCGAAAAGCTGAACAGGGGATTCATTGCTCCCGACGCTCTGCCAAGCTCCGACGCTTCGCCGATACGGCTTTTTGTTGATGCCTGCATTAACGGAACGGGTTCGCCTGCGGGAATGGGTCTGAGCGATGCGGTTGACCTTGCGAGACTGCTTGAAAACGCTTATAAATCTTATGAAACGGCAATGACCGTTGAAGTTTCGGAGGAATGATTATGAAAGCTGAACTGCATGATTACGATATTTTTCCGAAAGTTTTTCCTGCGGGAAAAGAAATTAAAATAACTGTAAAGCCCCTGGGCAAGCACGCCGAATTCAAAAATCCCGAAGCCATGACCGTTAAAATTTTCGGTTTAAATGACGGCTCGCCCAATGATTATCCCGAAAGGCATAACGGCACGGAGGTTCCGTTTGAATTTGACGGAAGCGTTCATTTTTCTTTCACTTTCCCCACGGA
>JBJEQC010000209.1:0-2560 GCA_051881555.1 Acutalibacteraceae bacterium | reverse complement strand
AGGCATAAACATCAACGTCGGCGCTCATATCCGAGGTGAAAACGCCAAAGCCGCATATTCTGCCGCCCTTTTCAATATAATTTACCGTTACGGGTATTGTTTCATAGGTTGCTTTGATATTCGTTTTTATCTGCTTTTTTTCAGCGGAGGACGGAACCATCGAGCCGCCCGTATATTCATAAAAATTGATTTCGCCGCTCAGAGAAGCGGTAAAATAAACATTTTCAACGCCTGCGGGCAGATAAATTTCGCCGTTTGCGCCCTTGACGGAGAGAGCTTTTGTGTATTCGCTGTTTTCATAGGAATAAGCCATCGGCAAAGGCTCTTTGGGGGTCAGCGGAGCTTCGTCTCCGCTTCTTGAAAACAGAAACACCGCCGCGCTGATAACTGCAACTGCGGCAAGCACGCCCGTCAGAATTTTCAGTCCTTTTGAATTCAAAGCCTGTTTCCTCCTTATATTACAGCTCTATTTCAAGCTCGACCGGGCAATGGTCCGAGCCGAAGATTTCATTGTGAATTTTTGCGCCCTTGAGACCGTCACGGAGTTTTTCGGAAACGATAAAATAATCGATTCTCCAGCCTGCGTTCTTTGCTCTTGCCGAAAAACGGTATGACCACCAGCTGTAGACGTTTTCAAGATCGGGATAAAAGAAGCGGAAAGAATCAATGAATCCGCTTTCGAGCATTTCGGAAAATTTTGCTCTTTCCTCGTCGGTAAAACCGGGATTTTTGCGGTTGGTTTTGGGATTTTTAAGGTCGATTTCCTTGTGGGCAACATTCAGATCACCGCAGAAAATGACGGGCTTTTTTTCGTCAAGACGGCAGATATATTCTCTGAAAGCGTCCTCCCACTCCATGCGGTAGTCAAGGCGAACAAGGCCGTCACGGGAATTGGGAACATAGACAGTGATAAAATAATAATTTTCAAATTCAAGGGTTATGACTCTGCCCTCGGTGTCGTGCTCGGGAATGCCGAGACCGTATGAAACCGAAAGCGGTTCTTCTTTTGTGAAAACAGCCGTGCCGGAATAGCCTTTTTTCTCGGCGTAGTTCCAGAACTGATGATAGCCCGGGAGGTCAAGCTCCGTCTGCCCCTGCTGAACCTTTGTTTCCTGCAGGCAGAAAATATCGGCGTCAAGGGATGCAAAGCTCTGATAAAAATCCTTTGAAAGGCAGGCTCTTATTCCGTTGACATTCCAGGAAACAAACTTTTTAAGCGACATACTGCACAGTCCTCCATTATATATTAAATGTAATTATATCACATTTTTTTGCTTCTGTCACCCTTAAATATTAATAAAATGTAAACATTTATAATAAATTGCCCGAATTTTTGAATTGTTAATTTTGCTTTTTTACTTGACAAATCGGCCGTTATGCGGTATTTTTATATTAAGAAAGTCACGGTTTCAGTTAGAAAACTGTGCAAAAAAACAACACATATCTCAGGAGGAAAAAAACATGAAAAAAATTCTCGCACTTCTCCTTGCCGCCGCTATGGTATTTGCTTTTGCAGCATGCGGCGGAAAAACAGAAGACGACACAACCACAACCACAACAGACCTTTTCGCAGAGTTTGAAGACGACACAACAGCTGCTCCCGCTGAGGATTCAACTGACGCTGCTCCCGTTGAGGATTCAAGCGCAGCTCCCGCAGACGCAACAACAGCTGCCGCCGCAGAGGATTCAACCGCAGCTGCCGGCGAATCAACTGCAGCCGCTGAGAGCACAACCGCTGCTTCCGCAGGTCTCAACTCAACCAACGCTGAAGAAGTTGTTGCATATTACAATGCAGCAGTTATCAAGACCAACGACAGCAAAAAAGCTCCCAAGGGTCATTCAACAATGAAGCTTGACGGCGATATCACTGGCGACGGCGCAATCGGCGCTATCCTCAGTGTTCTTTCACCCGCAGCCGAAAAGGCTCTTGCAAAGAACTCCGTTGAGACCGACTACATCCCCGGCAAGGGCATGCTCAAGGCTTCCGACGTTACCAAGGCTCAGGCAAGCTCAAAGAACGGTGTTACAACCATCGTTATCCAGCTTAAGGACCAGACCGACGGACCCGACGGCGACAGCAAGAACGGCGGCCCCGTTGCAAGAGGTATCGGAACACTCGGCAGCATTGAATCAGCTCTTAAAGAGCTTGGCGCAGAGATGACCGAAGGCAGAGAGACCGTTAAGCTCACCTACACAAACGCTTACATCAAGTGCACAATCGATGAGAGCACCGGCATGGTAACCGGCGGCACATGGCATTATCTTGTTAAGATCTTTGTCGGCGATGCAAAGGCTAAGCTCGGCATCACCGCAAACCTCAAGAACCTCAAGGCAGCCGTTGACTACACCGTTGCCATCTGAGATGAGTAAATTCGGATTATAAATCCAAAAATCTAAATAATTATGCAGGCTGTCAGCCGACCTCTCAGAGGTTTGCCGACAGCCTGCTTTTTTATGACTTTTTGGCAACAATAAATATTGGAATTTGACGGTTCTGTTTGTTTTTCTTTGTAGGGGACGGGTTCCCCGTCCCGCGGGAGGCGAAACGCCTCCCCTACAG
>JBJEQC010000208.1:0-2563 GCA_051881555.1 Acutalibacteraceae bacterium | reverse complement strand
TGAAAATCAGGATGTCTGCATCTGCGGCAGAATGATGAGCCGCCGTGACATGGGCAAGGCAAACTTCATTGATGTCCGTGACCGCACGGGCAGAATGCAGGTTTATGTCCGCATTGACGAAATAGGAGAAGAAAATTTCGCCGATTTCAAAAAATGGGATATCGGCGATATCGTTGAGGTCAAGGGCTTTGTTTTCAAGACAAGGAGAGGCGAGATTTCCGTTCATGCAAAGGCAATCCGTATGCTTTCGAAGTCGCTTCTTCCCCTGCCCGAGAAATTCCACGGTCTGACCGACACCGACACCCGCTACCGCAGACGCTATCTTGACCTTATCATGAATCCCGAGGTCAAGGACACATTCGTCAAGCGTTCGCTCATTCTCAGAGAAATCAGAAATTATCTCAACTCTCAGGGCTTCCTTGAGGTTGAAACTCCGATTCTTGTTGCCAACGCAGGCGGCGCTTCGGCAAGACCCTTTGAAACTCACCACAACGCTCTCAATGAGGACTTCAAGCTCAGAATTTCCCTTGAGCTTTATCTTAAAAGACTTATCGTCGGCGGTATGGAAAGAGTCTATGAAATCGGCAGAGTTTTCAGAAACGAGGGCTGTGACACAAGACACAATCCCGAATTTACCCTCATGGAGCTTTATCAGGCATACACCGACTATAACGGAATGATGGATCTGACCGAGAATCTTTACCGCACCGTTGCTCAGAACGTTCTCGGCACAACCAAGATAGTATATAACGGCGTTGAAATGGATCTCGGCAAGCCCTTTGAGCGCATCACGATGATTGACGCCGTTAAGAAATATGCGGGCGTTGAGTGGAACGAGGTCAAGACCGTAGAGGACGCAAGAGCGCTTGCGGACAAGCATCATATCGAATATGAGGCAAGACACGGCAAGGGCGATATCCTCAGCCTGTTCTTTGAAGAATACGCCGAGGAGCACCTTATTCAGCCCACATTTGTTACGGATCACCCGATTGAAATTTCTCCTCTGACAAAGAAAAAGCCCGGCAATCCCGATTATGTTGAGCGTTTCGAGTTCTTCATGAACGGCTGGGAGATGGCGAACGCCTATTCCGAGCTCAATGACCCCATCGACCAGAGAGAACGCTTCAAGGCTCAGGAAGCTCTGCTCGCTCAGGGCGATGAAGAAGCCAACACAACCGACGAGGATTTCCTCATGGCTCTTGAATACGGCATGCCGCCGACAGGCGGAATCGGCTTCGGAATCGACAGAATGTGCATGCTTCTCACCGATTCCTCGGCAATCAGGGATGTTCTTCTGTTCCCCACGATGAAATCTCTTGATGCTGCTCAGAAATCCAATAATTCACCCGCCAAGAAAGAGGCAAACGAAGACGCTCCCGCCGAAAAAGAACCCGAGGTTATTGATTTTTCAAAGGTTGTTATTGAACCTCTCTTTGAAGATACGGTTGATTTTGATACATTCAGCAAATCGGATTTCCGCGCCGTAAAAGTAAAAGCATGCGAAGCGGTAAAGAAGAGCAAGAAGCTTCTTCAGTTCACGCTTGATGACGGCACGGGAACAGACCGCACGATATTGAGCGGCATTCACGCTTTCTATGAGCCAGAAGAGCTTGTCGGCAAGACTCTTATCGCTATTGTCAACCTGCCGCCCAGATCAATGATGGGAATTGACTCCTGCGGTATGCTTCTAAGCGCAATCCACGAGGAAGAGGGAGAAGAAAAGCTTCATCTTCTTATGGTTGACAATCACATTCCCGCCGGTGCAAAGCTCTATTAATTATGAAAATATCCGTTGCACTTGCCGCCTACAAGGGCGAGCAATATATTGCCGAGCAGATTGATTCCATCCTCTCTCAGCTCGGCGAAAACGACGAAATAATTGTATCGGACGATTATCCTCAGGGCAAAACCCGTGAAATCGTTCTGAACCGTCAATCGCAGGATAAAAGGATTAAATACATTGAGGGCGGCGGCAAGGGCGTTGTCAAAAACTTTGAAAACGCTCTGAACACCTGCTCGGGCGACATCATCTTTCTTTCGGATCAGGATGATGTCTGGCTTCCCAGCAAGGTTGAAAAGGTCACGGCGGAAATTGCCGCCGGGGCGGACCTTGTTCTCCACGATGCGTCCGTTACCGACGCCGCTCTGAAAATAACAAATCCCTCTTATTTCTCGGTTATAGGTTCAAATCTTTCTTTCAGCGGCAATCTTATCAGAAACACCTTTGTCGGCTGCTGCATGGCATTCAGCAGGCAGGTCTTGCTTGACGCTCTCCCTTTCCCCGAGGGACTGCCCATGCATGATTGGTGGATTGCTCTTGTCGCTCTCAAAAAACACCGCAAAGCGGTTCTGCTGCGTGAACCTCTCATTCTCTGGAGAAGGCACGGCGGCAATGTTACGGGCGGCAAAACCTCTTTTTCTCAGAAAATCCGCTGGAGAATCAAGCTTATTTTGTCTTTGGCAAGGATAAGGTGATGGGAGTCGAACCCGATATGGTTTAAAACGGTTTATTTTCGCCTGAACTGCGTTAAAAATCTTGCCATACGGAAGTATGGCGGCGATT
>JBJEQC010000207.1:0-11206 GCA_051881555.1 Acutalibacteraceae bacterium | reverse complement strand
CGGAAAATCCGTAGGGTTCGGCGTCCTCGACGAACCGATTCGCCGCAGGCGAATAATAAAAACCTCTTATTGGGACGATGTGGGCATCGTCCGCTACAAACCGGAATTTAACTCCCTCCGTCACGGCTCCGCCGTGCCACCTCCCTCAAGAGGGAGGCAAATATACAACCGGCTTACGGCAAAAAACAAGCTAATTGTATGGGCTCCCTCCTGAGGGAGTAAAAAAACTCGTTAAATTCCGATATTTCTGTGAAAACAGCAGAAATCAACGGCAACATGGTAGGGGCGAACTGCGTTCGCCCGCCTGAAAACGCACAAATTATAAAATCCGTTCGAACGGTTTTATGCGGGACGGGCAACCCGTCCCCTACGGTTGCCGCCGGAAAATGCCCGATATCAATGCAATTCCCTTGTAGGGAACGCTGTCCTCAGCGTTCCGGGAAATATAAACGGCTAACGGTAAATATGTAGGGTTCGGCGTCCTCGACGAACCAATTCGCCGCAGGCGAATAATATGTATATTTTCAAAAATTCAAAACGGCGGGAGCAAGCCCCCGCCCTACCTTGAATCCTGAAAAATCCGTTATTTCTGCATTTTGGACGATGTGGGCATCGTCCCCTACAAATTGAAAATATCGTAGGGACAGCCCTTGCGGCTGTCCGTGGAAACACAACGAATCCCACGGAACGCCGAGGACGGCGTTCCCTACCGAAAATCCATATATATCAACAATTATGCGTATATCATAAACGGCCGGACTGCGGTTGTGCCATTGTTTTTAAAGCAAAAAAGCCGCCCGGGAAAAACCGAGCGGCAAATTTATGTTTGGAATTATTCTGCTTCTGCGGCGGCTTTTGCTTCTTCGATAACCTTCTGAGCAACATTTTCGGGAGCTGCTTCATAGTGGTCAAATACGAATGAGAAATAGCCTCTGCCGACAGTTACGGAGCGGAGAACCGTTGCAAAGTCGCCCATTTCAGCCATGGGAACTTCAGCTACAAGCTCCTGCATTTTGGGGTCGTCCTCGCAGGGACCCATGCCGAGAACTCTGCCTCGTCTCTTGGTGATGTCGCCCATGATGTCGCCGAGGTTGTCGCCGGGCATATAGGCTTTGAGTGAGCCGTAGGGTTCAAGAAGCTTCGGGCCTGCCTGGGGCATACCGTTCTTATAAGCGATCTTTGCCGCCATCTTGAACGCCATTTCGTTTGAGTCAACGGGATGCGATGAGCCGTCGTAAAGAGTTGCTCTCAGGCCGACAACGGGATAGCCCGCAAGAGGTCCTTTGAGGATTGCTTCACGCAGACCCTTTTCAACAGCGGGGAAGAAGTTCTTGGGAACTGAACCGCCGACAACTCTCTCGGCAAATTCAAACTCATCGCTGTCGATATGTTCAAACTCAATCCAGACATCGCCGAACTGGCCGCTGCCGCCGGACTGCTTCTTATGTCTGCCCTGAACGGCAACCTTCTTGCTGATTGTTTCTCTGTAAGCAACCTTCGGAACGGAGAGGTCAACCTCAACGCCGAATTTATTCTTGAGCTTTGTAACAACCGAATCAAGATGCTGTTCGCCGAGGCCGGAGAGAATCTGCTCTCTTGTTTCGGGATTGGTGGTGTAGGAAATGGTAAGGTCTTCTTCTGCAAGTCTGTTGAGGCCTGCGGCAACCTTGTCTTCTTCGCCCTTCTTGCGGACTTTGATAGCCATGGGAAGGCAGGGCTGCGGGAAGTTAATTCCTTCAAGCTTGAGTTCATTCTTAGCCGAGCAGAGAGTGTCGCCCGTCTTGAAGCCCGAAAGCTTGGTAACAACGCCGATATCGCCGGCAACGATTGCCTGAGCGTCTTCCTGCTTGCTGCCCTTGAGGAATACTATCTTGCCCATTCTCTCGCTCTCACTCGTGCGCTCGTTATAAGCGGGAGTGTCGGGAGTAATCTTGCCGGAAACAACCTTGAAGAAGGACATTTTTCCGACGAATGGGTCAGCGATGGTCTTGAAGCATATAGCGGCAACGGGGCCGTTTTCGTCGCATTTGAGGTCGCCCTCGCCTGCCTTTGAAGCGGCGTCGGGAGCGGCGGAAACTATGCCGTTAAGAAGCAGGTCAACCGCTTCGTTCTTAAGACCCGAGCAAGCGTAAACGGGATAGATATCTCCCGAAGCAACGCCGGCTTTAAGTCCTCTTGCAATCTCATCGGGTGTGAGCTCTTCTTCCATGAAGAATTTCTCCATGAGTTCTTCGTCTGCCGATGCAACTGCTTCGCTGAATTCAGCTTTCAGCTCCGCAATCTCGTCGCTATCGGGAACGGGAATCTCGGTTGCCTTGCCGTTATCGTATTTATAAGCCTTGTTAACCGAAAAGTCAACATAAGCCGAAACTTTTTCATTTTCAACATAGGGAACAACTACGGGGCAAAGCTTTGAGCCGTAAACCTCTTTGAGTGCGCCGTAGGTCTTGCCGAAATCGGCATGCTCCGAATCGCAGCGGGAGAGAACAAAAATCTTTGCAAGATTTCTCTCTGAAGCCGCTTTGAAAGCCTTTTCTGCGCCGACATCAACTCCGTGACCTGAGCCGAGAACGATAAGAGCTGTCTCAGCCGCACGGATACCCTCGCTCAGACCGCCCGCGAAGTCAAAAAGACCCGGAGTGTCAAGCAGATTTATCTTTGTGTTATTCCATTCAAAAGCCGCCATGGCTGTTGAAATTGAAACTTTTCTTCTTTTTTCTTCGGCGTCAAAGTCGAGAACGGTGTTGCCGTCTGCCGTTTTACCGAGTCTGTCGGTTGCCTTTGCGTTGAAAAGCATAGCCTCCGCAAGTGATGTTTTGCCTCTGCCGCTGTGACCGGCAACGGCGATGTTTCTGATGTCTTTTGCATTATATAATTTCAAAAAACTTCCTCCTTTTAAGTATGCCGCCCTATTAAAAGGGTCAAGGCAGGAAAATATAAATTTTATACCGTGCTGACGCCGTGTTAAATAGAATTATATCACAAAAGTTTTCCAATTTCAATAATTTTTTTAGTGTTTTTTATACAACAAGGAGAAAAAGCGCTAAAAAACCGACGTCTGAGCGTTTAATTCTTTTTCGGAGCTTCTTCGGGAGCAGGCTCAGGTGCGGGTTCAGGTGCGGGTTCAGGTGCGGGTTCAGGTGCGGATTCGGGGGCTTTTCTGCCTCTGCCGTAAAGATGAATTATGCCCTCCTCGTTGAGTGCTTTAATAAGAACAAAGGTAATGGGAACGATGAAAATTCCGATAACTCCGAAAAGCTGAAGCCCGAGATACATGCCCATGAGGGTCAGGATCGGGTGGATGCCGACATTCATTGCAACGAGACGTGGTTCGAGAATCTGACGGATTACCGTAATAACTCCGTAAATTACGAAAAGACCGATGCCGAGACCGACTCTGCCCGAAAACAGGCTGAACAGCGCCCACGGGACCATAACGGTTCCCGTTCCGAGCACGGGAAGAATATCAACAAGAGCGGTAACCATTGAAATTGCAACGATGTAGCCGCCTGTGTAAACGCCGATGAGCTTCAGAATATTCAGACCGATTGATATTTCGCAGAAGGTGATAAATATAATCGTGACATAGGATTTGCACATTTTTCCTATAATATCTCCGAAAATCCTTTTGGTTCTGACTATTGCTTTTTCGTGTTCCTCCGAAACATTTTTCTTAATAAGATTTGTAACATTGTCATAATCGCAGGTGATGAAGAAGCAGGCGATTATGCTGATAAGTGTTGCGGTTATAATTGAGGGAATCTGCCTTGCCGTTGAGAGAAGCCCGCCGAGGGGAGTTGCAAGAACCGAAAGGTCAAAGCTTGACGCCGTTCCGCTGCCCTCAAAGGTGTTTTCCTGCTCAACGAGGAGCAGAAGCAAACGGTCGGTGAAATCGGATAATGCATTTACAGCGGTCTTTTCAAGTGAATCGGGCAGAAATGCTATGTGATCGATTATCCACGCTTCGCAGGATTTGATAAGCCCGGGCAGGTCGTTGAGCAGCGACATCAGATATTGTCCGAAGCCTTTGAATTCAACGGCTATTCTGTAGCCCACAAGCACGATTGCGCTGAGTAAAATCGCAAGAATCAGCAAAACGGCAACCGCCGAGACAATACCTTTTTTTATTCTTGTTTTTTTCGAGATTGCTCTGACGGGCTTTTGCAGCAGCATTCCGATAAGGAAAGCAAAGATAAACGGCGCAACCAGCCAGAATGCAAATTTCATAAAAAGATAGTATGCCGCAATAATAAGAGCGTAGAAAACAAAATTTATTAATGTAGCCTTTCTTTTTTCTGTAATATCCATTTTTAACCTCCCGTAACCCGTGAAAATATAGAATTTAACATTATTTTACACCATAATTACCCAAAAGACAATTATAATATTATAAAATACATAAAAAATTAACAAAGTTCAAAATAATACTTTATTATTTTGAAAAGATATGTTAGAATATAAAACAATAATATTCATTTTTCCGAAGGAGAGCTTTCTATGTATGTTGCCATAATGGGCTACGGTGTGGTCGGTTCGGGCGTTGCAAGCCTGCTGAAAAAGAATCATGAGCATATCGTGCAGAAAAGTATGCAGAATGAATTGGAGCTTAAATACATTCTTGACCGCCGAACTTTTCCCGGAGACCCCTATGAGCAGATTGTCATTTCGGATTTTTCAAAAATTCTTGAGGACGATGAGATAAAAATAGTTGTTGAAACCATGGGCGGGCTTCACCCTGCCTATGAATATGTTCTTGCCTGCCTCAATGCCGGCAAGAGCGTTGTTACCTCAAACAAGGAGCTTGTTGCCGTTAAAGGCTGTGAGCTTCTGAAGGTTGCCGACGAGAAAAATGTCAACTTCCTCTTTGAAGCGAGCGTCGGCGGCGGCATTCCGATTATCAGGCCCATCAGTCAGTGCCTTGCCGCAAACGATATTGATGAAATTGCAGGTATTCTTAACGGAACAACTAATTTCATTTTGACTAAAATGATTACTGAGGGGATGACCTTTGACGAGGCGCTTCTGCTTGCTCAGAAGAACGGCTACGCCGAGCGTGACCCCTCCGCAGATGTTGACGGCTTTGACGCTTGCAGAAAAATCTGCATTCTTGCCGCCCTCTGCTTCGGCAAGCATGTTTATCCCGATTCGGTTTATACCGAGGGAATCAGAAAAATTGCACTTTCAGATGTTGAATACGCTCATTCATGGGGCGGAGTCATAAAGCTCATTGCAAGAGCCAAAAAGCTCGGTGACGGCAGGATTTCCGTTATGGTTTCGCCTGCGTTTGTTCAGAATCACAGCCAGCTTGCATCGGTTGACGATGTGTTCAATGCGATTCTCGTCAGGGGCGACGCAATCGGAGATGTTGTATTCTATGGCAGAGGCGCGGGAAAAATGCCGACGGCGAGTGCCGTTGTTGCCGATGTTATCGACTGTGCAAAGCACATGGAGCGCAAAAAATTCTTCGGCTGGAAAGACAGCGAACCCGGCTATGTTGCGGATTATCTTGAAAATGTTACCTCGTTTTATATCAGGGCAACAACAGAAAATGCGGCTTCTGCGGTTGCAAGCTTCAACAGCCTTTTCGGCAAGGTTGAGCTTCTTGCCCGTGAGAACGCTCCCGAGGGTGAAATTGCATTCACCACAGAGCCGATATCGGAAAAAGAGCTTTCCGAAAAGCTTGGCGGCGTAAAAGATGCAAAAATTGAATCGGTAATCAGAATAACGGATTATTGATTTTTCCTTTACAGAATTTGGAGGTTTTTTATGGCTTTAATTGTTCAGAAATTCGGCGGCAGCTCGGTTGCCAACGCCGAAAGGGTAATGAATGTTGCAAGGATCGTTACCGATACTTACAAGCAGGGCAACGATGTCGTTGTTGTTGTTTCCGCTCAGGGCGACACGACCGACGACCTCATTGAAAAAGCGAACGAGATAAATCCCCACGCTTCAAAGCGTGAGATGGATATGCTTCTTTCCTCGGGCGAGCAGATTTCGATTTCTCTGCTTGCAATGGCGATTGAGAAGCTCGGCTATCCGTCATGCTCTCTGCTCGGCTGGCAGGCGGGCTTTTCAACAAACTCCGTCTACGGCAGCGCAAGAATCAAAAAGGTTTCGGCGGAACGCATCAAAATGGAAATCGCAAAGAAGAATATCGTTGTTGTTGCGGGCTTCCAGGGCCTAAATAAATATGACGATATCACAACTCTCGGCAGAGGCGGCTCGGACACAAGCGCAGTTGCAATCGCCGCCGCCATGCATGCGGACCGCTGTCAGATTTATACGGATGTTGAGGGCGTTTACACCGCCGACCCGAGAAAGGTCAAGGGCGCCCGTAAGCTCAGCGAAATAACCTATGATGAAATGCTTGAGCTTGCAACCCTCGGAGCGCAGGTTCTCAACAACCGCTCCGTTGAAATGGCAAAAAAATACAATGTTAAGCTTGAGGTGCTTTCAAGCCTTGTCAGCGCACCCGGCACAATCGTTAAGGAGGTAGCATCAATGGAAAAAATGCTCGTCAGAGGAGTTACAAAGGATACTGATGTAGCTCGCATTTCGATAATCGGAGTTCCCAATGTTCCGGGGATTGCTTATAAAATTTTCGGCAAGCTTGCCGCAAAGAATGTAAATATTGATATCATTCTTCAGTCGGTCGGCAGAGGCGACACAAAGGATATCGCATTCACAACCACCAAGGCAAATATTGACGCAACGCTTGAAACCCTCAGAGAGCTTGATCTTCTCAGCGGGCTTGAGATAATCTGCGACGAGGATGTTGCCAAGGTTTCGGTTGTCGGCGCAGGCATGGAATCCCACCCCGGAATCGCCGCAAAGATGTTTGAGGCTCTTTTTGAGGCGGATATCAACATTCAGATGATTTCAACAAGCGAAATTAAAATTTCCGTTCTCATCGATGTTGAAGACGGCGACAAGGCGGTTGAAGCCGTTCACAACGCATTTATTCCCGTTCTCAACTGATAAAAGAAAATGTCAGGGCTGTCGCAATGCGACAGCCCTGTTTTATTATGCAGATTTGTTTTCGCCGGATGAATTTTTCGGCATTTTATTGAGAAAAGCATATGAGGTTATAGTCAGAATAAGCATGAGCAGAGAAACCGCAACGGGCGAATCAATGCCGAAGAACGGTGCGCAGACAAGCTCAAACAAGACCTCGAATACCTCGCCGCCGCCGAGCGCCCTTGTCATCATTGTCAGAACGCCGACAATAAGCCCTATCATCGAATAAATGCTGACAATTCTTATCCATAAGGCCTCGCCGAGCTTGTATGCAACGGCAATCGAAGCAATAACAACGATTGAATAGCCTGCGGCGGAAAGCACCTGAGCCGCATTCGGCAGGGTTTTGAGAAGCTCGGGAACAAGCTTGATGAGCTTCCATATATAGGGTGCGCCGAGCAAAAGGGCGCAGACAATATAAAAAGTCAGCTTGATACTCTTTTTATCATTCATTGCCGATTGCCTCTTTCAATGCCCTTGCGAGCTGGTCGGGGCAGGAGGTGCTTTTGAATCCGCAGCGTATACCGCTGAATCTTTCAATAACATCCTCGGCTTTCATTCCGTCAACGATTGCTCCGATGCCCTTGAGGTTGCCGTCGCATCCGCCCACGAAGTGAACATTTTTAACGATTCCGTTATCAAGTTCAAAGCTTATCTGGCGGGAGCAGGTTCCGCTCGTTCTGTAAGTATATTCCATGTTTATCGCTCCTGTTGTGTATTTTTCTCTTATTCTACACTATCTCGTTAAATTTTGCAAGCTACATCAGAATATAAATCAAAGAAAAAATCAGCCCGAAGTCGCATCTGTCCGCCATCAGGAGAATTACTATCGGAAGAATGACGGAGCGGTCGGAATCGCAGGAACCGCTGAGGCTTCCCGATGAACAGCGGCGTTCAGGCAGTATTATTCTCATGGGTCTGCTCATCGGTTGCCGTCACCGCCCATCAGGTTTGACAGAGTGGGGAGAATATCAAGCAGTTTCAGAATTTGCAAGGCTTCATCCGCTTTCTTTCTTCTTTTTTCGCTCAGCAGAGGCTTCAAAGCTTCAATAAGCTTGGTCCGGTCGTCTTTTTTATTCATGGCGCTCATGATTGAACTGAGCTTCGCCATCATCTGAGCGTTGCCGAGCAGGCTCGAAAAATCGGGCATGGCGGAGCCGGAGGCAGGCTCCGATTTGCCGCCCGCCTCTGCGCCGCCCTGAGAAGAAAACAGATTTTCTGCCGCAGCCTTTAAGTTTTTGATATCCTCGTCGGAGAGGCTCGATAAAATATCGTTTATGTTATCCATCCGTTCCGCCACCGTTAAAAATTATTTGCCGCCTCTGAATTGCTTCATCAGCCTTTGCGCCTGCTCGCTGCTGAGCAGTTCCTCAAGCGCCTTTTTGTCGCCGAGTATTCTCTTGATTTCGCTTGCCTTGTCATCGCTCAGCTTTGACTGAACGGCTCCGAGCAAATCCTCGGGCTTCTTTGATTCGGCAGCCTTGGCAAGCCTCAGGATTTCATCGAATGATAAATTATCTTTGCTCATTGCAATCACCGCCTTTATCCTTTATAATATAGATATGTCAGAGCAATAATCGGTAGAACGGAGGACGGATTATGAGGATTCTTGTTTTTTCGGATTCGCACGGCAACAGCCGCTGTATGAGCGAGGCGATTTATGCAAATCCGAATGCTGAAATGATAATTCATCTGGGCGACGGTGAGCGGGATTTTAACGATATCGGCGATGCCGTTGCAGGCAGAAAAATTATTCAGGTCTGCGGCAACTGCGATTTTTATTCGCTTCTGCCCACCAATGAGCTTGTGACGGTCGGAGGGGTCAGAATATTCTGCACCCACGGCTTTACCGAGCAGGTCAAATCGGGCAATTCCATTCTTATTTCAAAGGCAAAAGAGGCGGGTGCCCGCATTGCATTATATGGTCACACCCACAAAGCCGTGACAGATTACCGTGACGGGCTGTATATTATGAATCCCGGCAGTATCAGAATCGGGGATTACGGGGCAATCGACATAACCGAAAAGGGAATCTATCTCTCGTTGCTTGAAGTGTAATATTAACCGCCGCAGGGGCATATATATTTGTCAGGCGGTGAGTTTATGTTTGTTTATTCTGTTAAAACCTCAAAGGCAAAGATTGCGGCGCTTTTGATTGCCATTGCGGCGGTTGCGGTTGCAATCGTACTGATAATCGGCAGGGGCGGAGAGCCGACGGCGGCAAATGATTCCGTTATCAGCTACAAGGCCTCAAACGCAGAGGAAAGAGCGGCGTTTCTTTCTCAGTTCGGCTGGAAGATATCCGAGGATCCCGTTGAGATAAGTGAGGTAATCATTCCGCAGGATTTCGATGCGGGATATGTTGAATATGCCGAAATGAACAAGGCGCAGGGGCTTGATTTAGAGCCGTACAAAGGCGTAAGAGCCAAAAGGTGGACATATAACATTCTGAATTATCCGGGGCTTGAAGAACAGACGGGCGCCGTGCAGGCAAACCTGCTTATCTATGACGGCAGGGTGATAGGAGGGGACATCTGTTCGCTTGAGCAGAACGGATTCATTCACGGCTTCGATTTTCCCGAATCCGCCGTTCCTCAGACAACATCGGCTCCGCAGAGCGCCGTTGCCGTGACCGAGCAAATAACCGCAGGGGTAACAAGCGAACAGCAGTAAAGATAATAAAACGGCTTGCTTCGGCAGGCCGTTTTTTACACAGCATGATTGCTTTGAATGGATAATGTTGCATAAACGGGCTTGTTTATTATCGGAAAGTGTGTTATAATGCAGTCGAAAGCAGTTTAAAATACTTGCTTTTTGTGGTATAAAATGGGACAAAATAAAATAATATCGGAGGGACATATGCAAAAGGACACAAAAAAGCTGATATTTGACACCTTTATTGAACAGCTTGAAAAGAAGCCGTTTGATAAAATCACGGTCAAGGATATTGTTGAATCCTGCGGAATCAACCGCAACACTTTTTACTATTACTACAGCGATATTTACGATCTCCTTGAAGAAGTTTTTACTCAAGAGCTTAAAGTCATTACCGAACAGCACAAAAACGGCGGCTCATGGCTCGAAGCCTTCATCAAGGTTGCCAACACCGCCTACAGACACAAAAAAATCATCAATAACATATGTTCTTCACGAAGCTATGATTATTTTGAGAACTATATGTATAAGTCGTGCAAGCACATTATGATTGATTTCATTCAGTACACATCAAGCGGAATGTCTGTGCCCGATGAAGATGTTGAATTTATAGCTTCATTCTATGAATATGCGTTTTTCGGAATAATCTCCGAATGGTTCAGAACGGGAATGCGTGAAGATCCGCTCGAGCTTGCAAGCCAGCTTTGGCTCGTTGCCGATAACATAAGATTTTCGCTGCGCCGCAGTGAGAAAAGGGCGAAAAGCAGAATTGAAAACGGAAATACTATTTGAGGATGCGGCTGTTGCCGTGTGCCTGAAGCCTGCGGGCGTTGTCAGCCAGAGCACGGCGGGCGGAGAAGATATGATTGCGATTCTCAACGGGCATTTTGCCGAAAACGGCGAGAAAACGCAGGCGTATCCCGTGCACAGGCTCGACAGGGAAACGGCGGGGATTATGGTATATGCCAAAACCCGGCAGGCGGCTGCGGCTCTCTCAAAGCAGGCGGAACAGAACAAAATCAAGAAGCGTTATTACGCCGTCGTTCAAGGCTCTCCGAGCGAAAAAAGCGGAGTGCTCAAGGATTTGCTGTTCCGTGATAAGCAGAAGAATAAGACCTATGTTGTGAAGCGTATGCGAAAGGGCGTTCGTGAGGCTTCGCTTGAATATGAGGTTAAAGAAGAAATCGGCGGCCTTTCGCTGATTGATGTTTTATTGCATACGGGCAGAACTCATCAGATAAGAGTTCAGTTTGCAAGCCGAAAAATGCCGCTTTTCGGCGACGGAAAATACGGCGGAGGTTCGGGCAGACTTGCCCTTTTTGCCCGATCGCTCGAATTCTTCCACCCCGTCAGCGGCGAATTGCTTTCGTTTTCCGCTCTCCCCGAGCTGAGCGTCAGCCCGTGGAACGGATTCGGCTTTTTCAAAGAAAGCAGGGATAATATCCTGCAAAATGACATAACAGATTGATTAACGCAAAATAAAAGAGCTCATCCTCAGCGGATGGGCTCTTTCGGCATTTATCGGCTTCCGACT
>JBJEQC010000206.1:0-11253 GCA_051881555.1 Acutalibacteraceae bacterium | reverse complement strand
GGAGGCGTTATTCGGTGGAGCATTCGCAGTTTTTGAGGTCGGAAATGATCCTCGGTTCGGATTCAACGCAAATACTTGCGAAGAAAAAGGTTATCCTTTTCGGCGTTGGCGGCGTCGGGTCTTACGCGGCGGAGGCGCTTGCAAGAGCCGGGGTCGGCAGTCTGACCGTTGTTGATAACGATACCGTTGCGGCAACCAATCTCAACCGCCAGCTCTGTGCGCTTCATTCAACCCTCGGCAAGCCGAAAGCCCGTGTTGTTGCCGAAAGGATTCTCGACATCAACCCGCAATGCCGTGTTACTGCGCTTGAAAAATTCTATCTTCCCGAAAACGCCGATGAATTTTCGCTTGAAAGCTATGACTATATCGCCGATGCGATTGACACGGTCAGCGCAAAAATAGATCTTGCCGTTAAGGCTCAGCAGCTCGGAATTCCCATTATTTCATGTATGGGAACGGGCAACAAGCTGAACCCAACGCTGTTTACGGTTTCGGATATTTACAAGACGAGCGTCTGCCCTCTTTGCCGTGTTATGAGAACCGAGCTTCGCAAAAGAGACGTTAAAAAGCTTAATGTTGTCTGGTCGCCCGAAGAACCCCGGAAGCCTGAGGCAACAGACGAGGTCACGGGCAAACGCCAAACGCCCGGCAGTCTGCCGTTCGTTCCCGGGGCGGCAGGGCTTATCATGGCGGGCAAAATAATTCTCGATTTATGCAAGGAGATTTGAAAATGAAAAAGGCTCTTGCCGTTATTCTTATTTTATCAATGATAATGACGCTTTTCTGCGCCTGCAAGGATCAAAGCGATGACTCTCAGGAGCCTTTGGGAGTCACGAACATAAGCTCATCAAAGGATGAAACGCTGAAGCTTGCCTATTCAAAAGCCGATATGCTCGACCCGTTCACGGCATCAATGTCGGCAAATATTCAGATTCTCGGATTGATTTATGACGGACTTTATAAGCTCGACAAGGCGTATGAGCCTATTCCCGTTATTGCAAAGAGCGCAATCGTCAGCGGAACGGCGATTAATGTCACTCTCGGCTCGGCTTCGTTCTCCGACGGAAGCCCCGTCACTGCGGATGATGTTGCTTATTCTTTCAAGAAAGCAAAAAATTCTCCGTCTCATTCCGAAAAGCTCTCGAATTTTGAATCTGCAAGCATTTCCGCTTCAAATATGCTTGTCTTTACTCTCAAAAGACCCGACCCTTACGCTCAGGCTTGCCTCACCTTCCCAATTGTTAAAAACGGCTCGGAGGGCGAGCTTCCAACAGGTTCGGGAAGATATGTTCCGCAAAAATCGGGCGAATCCATTTATCTTGTTGTCAACAAAGAAAAAAAGTCGTTTAACCCCGCAATCAAAACGATCATGCTCGTTCCCGTCAGAGACAGCAGTTCGGTTGAAAGCAGCCTTGAAATCGGCAACACGGGCTTTTATTATAATGACCTGAGCAGCGGAACATTCTCAAGAATCAACGCAAAAACCGTTGAAATGGGAATAAATAATCTTGTTTATCTCGGCTTTAACTCAGAAAGCGAGGTCTTTTCAAACGTCGCCCTCAGAAAAGCCGTCAACCTTGCTCTTGACAGGCGTGAAATCGTTGCAACCGCTTTTCAGGGGCATGCAAGAGAGGCTTATTCGCCTTTCAACCCCGATTGGTATCAGCTTGCTTCAAAGGATCTGATTGTATCCGAAAATTTACAGGAGGCGGCAAAGCTGATTGAGGAATCGGGAATAGATATCAAAGACAAGGAAATATCTCTGCTTGTCAACAAAGAAAACCGCTTTAAGCTTGAAGCCGCTCAGCTTATCGAGACATACCTTAAAAGCCTCGGCTTCAAGGTTTTGCTCAAAAATTATGAAACCGAATATTACACCGAAGCTGTTGAAATCGGCTCGTACGATTTATATATCGGTGAGGTTCGCCTGTCGCCCAACATGGATTTGACTCCCCTGCTCGGCGGCGGAAGCGTCAGCTACGGAATTAACGAAACCTGCGCTTCCTGCACAAGATACAACCAGCTTCTTGAAGGCGGCTGTGAGCTGATGGACTTCATCAACACCTTTAACGACGATCTTCCGTTTATTTCGCTTTGCTACAGGAACGCCGCCGCTTCATACACCAACGCCATGCAGGCGGATTTTGCCTGCTGCGACGGCGATGTTTTTTATGACATTGAGACATGGAGTTTTAAATAACCGACTGAAAAAGCGTATTATCGGCTGAAAAAAATCCCATAATATATCAAGACCGTTATCGGGAGGAATGATATATTATGATAAGCTCCGATTTACTTAAAAACGCTCTTATTTCCGGCGCCGAAAACATGAAGCTTCACGCCGAAGAAGTTGACGCATTGAATGTTTTTCCCGTTCCCGACGGCGACACGGGAACAAATCTGTCTTTGACTCTCGGCGGCTGTGCAAAAGCGGTTGCGGAATATGAAAGCGTTGGTGCAGGCGACCTTGCGGATTTTGCCGCAGGCAGGCTTCTGCGCTGTGCAAGAGGCAATTCGGGCGTTATTTTTTCTCTGATTTTCAAAGGATTTGCGGAGAGTGTCAAGGGATTGGAGAATATTGATTCCGCCGCTCTTGCAAAAGGACTTGAAGCGGGCTGTGACGAGGCGTATGCCTCTGTTGATAAGCCGACAGAAGGAACGATGCTGACGGTTATCCGCATTGCGGCTTCAAAAGCGCATTCTGCGGCTCAGCGCGGAAAAAGTGCGGAGGAAACCTTTGCCGCTGCTCTTGCGGGAGCCAAAGCCTCTCTGAAATCAACTCCGAATCTTCTGCCGATACTGAAAAAGCACGGCGTGGTTGACGCAGGCGGTCAGGGTCTTGTTTATATCATGGAGGGAATGCTCGGGGCAAAGCAAAGAAACTTTTCATTCTCCGCATCGGAAGAGCCTGCAAAGCCCGTTTTTGAAAAGCAGACTGATATTCCTTTTGCATACTGCACGGAATTCATCATAAACAACACCGAATGCGGCGATATAGCCGAGCTTCGGCAAAAAATCTCTCGTGAGGGTGACTGCCCCGCCGTTGCGGAGCATTCGGGGATAATAAAGATTCATGTTCACACCAACCGACCCGACAGAGTTCTTGCCGCAGGGCTTGAATACGGAGAACTCAGCGACATCAAGATTGACAACATGAGGCTTCAGGCATCTTCGAGAAGCTGCAAATGCGGCATGATAAGCCTTTGCAGCGGAGACGGGATTAAAAATATTCTTGAAAGCAATAAAGGAGTTTCGGCGCTTGAATGCTCAGGCTCAATGAATGCGAGCGCAGAAGAAATTCTTCAGGCAATAAACCGCTGCCCGTGCGAAAGCGTTATTGTTTCTCCGAACAACAAAAACGCCGTTCTTGCCGCAAAGCAGGCGGCGGAAATGAGCGGCAAAACCGCTTTTGTCGGCATTGCAAGGAATCCGGCTCAGGGAATTGCGGCGGCAAGGGTGTTTAATCCCGGACTTTCCGCTCAAGAAAATATCACAAAGATTCAGAACGCAGTTTCCTCTGTTCTCGGCGGCTCGGTCACTTACGCCGCCAAGGACGGTGTTTTTGAGGGCAAGGCTTTTTTTCGGGGTCAGATTCTCGGCATTGAAGGCGAAAACCTCATTTATACAGGCGAGGATATGAATGCCGCCGCAGTCAGGGTTGCCGAGAGACTTCTCGAAAAATCCGTTAATAAAAAAGCTCTTATCATCTACGGCAAAGACGCAGACGAACGCAACGCCGAAAAGGCGGCGGTTTCTCTGCGCTCACGCTGTAAAAAAGCAAAAATCGATTATGTTTACGGCGGTCAGCCGCTTTATTACTATATCATCTCAGCGGAGTAAGGCTATGGAATTCAATTCAAGCATAAAATATCTTAAAGGCGTGGGAGAAAAGCGAGCCGCAATGCTTGCAAAGCTCGGAATCCGCACGCTTTGGGATTTGCTGACCTTTTATCCGAGAACCTATGAGGATTGGAGCAAAATTGTTGCCATAAAGGATGCTCCGATGAATGAAACCGTTTGCATCAAAGCGTTTGCAGGCTCACGCTGCCGTGAACACATGATAAGAAAAGGCATGACTCTCTATAAGACCGAGGTCAGCGACGGCGAAAGCCTTATTGATATAACCTTTTTCAACAATAAATATGCCGCCGAAAAAATAGAAGTCGGCAAGGAATATCTCTTTTTCGGCAAAATAACGGGCAAGGGTTACTACCGCTCGATGCTGTCGCCCGAATTTGAAGAATTCACCGACTGCGGCAGAATGCGCCCGATATATCCCCAAACGGCGGGTCTGAATTCAAGAGCAATTGAAAAGCTTGTCCGCTCAGCCTTTGAGGCAGGCGGCAAATTCGTTGACCCTCTGCCGGAGGACATCAGAAACCGCTACTGCCTTATGGGAATTGAGGACGCATTAAGAAACATACATTTTCCGCAGAGTGAGGATATGCTGTCGGAGGCTCGCAGACGGCTGATTTTTGAGGAACTGTTTCTGCTTGAGCTGGGGCTTATGCGCCTGAGAACCAAATCACGCCGTTCAACCTCCGTTCCCGTTGAAAAAGACTTCACGGAGGAATTCATAACTTCCCTCCCCTTTGAGCTGACAGGGGCTCAGAAAAGAGCTATAGCGCAGGGCGTTGAGGATATGAAAAGCTCCGTTCCGATGAACCGTCTGCTTCAGGGCGATGTCGGCTCGGGAAAAACGGCTGTCAGCGCCGCACTTATTTATAACTGCGCCCGAAACGGTATGCAGAGCGCTCTGATGGCTCCGACTGAGGTTCTTGCAATTCAGCATTACAAAACGCTGACTAAAATGTTTGAAAACACGGATATTTCAATCGGTCTGCTGGCAGGATCGACTCCTGCGGCAGAGAAGAAAAAAATAAAAGCCGCTCTCAGAAGCGGCGAAATCCAGCTTGCGGTCGGCACTCATGCGCTGATTCAGAAGGATGTTGAATTTGACAGGCTCGCCCTTGCCGTTACCGATGAACAGCACAGGTTCGGCGTTAACCAAAGAGGTTCGCTCAGCTCCAAGGGAGGCAATCCGCACACGCTCGTTATGTCCGCAACGCCGATTCCGAGAACTCTTGCGCTGATAATCTACGGCGACCTTGACCTGAGCATTCTTGACGAAATGCCGAAGGGCAGGCAAAAAATCGAAACCTACCTTGTTAATTCCGAGCTGAGAGAAAGAGCATACGGCTACATAAAAAAGCATCTCTGCTCGGGAATGCAGGGTTATATCGTCTGCCCGCTCGTTGCGGAAAGCGACGCATTGGAGCTGACGGCGGCTGACGAGCTTTATAAAAACCTTGCCGAAGGCTTTTTCAAGGGCTTTAAGGTCGGTCTGCTTCACGGAAAAATGAAGCCTGCCGACAAGAAAGCCGTTATGGATTCCTTTGCATCGGGCGAAACTCAGCTTCTTGTTTCAACAACGGTAATTGAGGTCGGCATTGATGTTCCGAACGCAGTAATTATGGTTATCGAAAATGCGGAGCGTTTCGGGCTGTCACAGCTTCATCAGCTCAGGGGCAGAATCGGCAGAGGAACAGAGAAATCAACCTGCATAATGATATCGGACGCTCAGAACGAAGAAACCCTTGAACGCCTTAAGATTCTCGCTTCAACAACCGACGGCTTCAGAATTGCCGATGAAGATCTGCGCCTGAGAGGTCCGGGAGACTTTTTCGGTTCAAGACAACACGGTCTGCCCGAAATGAAAATTGCAAACATGATGAAGGATGGCGAGGCTATCCGTGAAACTCAGGCGGCGGCAACCGAACTGCTCAAAAAAAACCCCGCCCTTTCGGGCGAGGAATATGCTCCGTTAAGAGAGGCGGTCAACCGCCTTTTCTCCGGCGGCGTTTCAATGAACTGAGCTTGTGTTGAGCTCTTTTGCCCGCTCAATATCTTCTTCACTCACCGGAATGATTTTATATTCATTTGAATCATTATCAACCATTGTAATCGGAAGCTCGGGCAGAATTTCATGAATTCTTGCAATAAATCCACTGCTTCCCTCCGCAGGGAAGCCTGTTACAAGAGTTGATGCGTTATTCTTCTTTGCCGAAACCGCAACCACCAATGCAGGGCTGTCGTTAAAATATATGTTCATTCCCGCATTGTATTTTTTGGCGCATTCAAAAAGATTCTCGAGCGCACCGCCCTCGTTGGCGTTTAAGCCGTTTTTCTCTTTGAATACGCTTATTACCGAAAGAGGCAGGTTCTCCTGCGCCGCAATTCTTGCTCCTGCTTCGATAAGTCTTGCACATGAATGCTGTGGGGTTACACAAACCATAATGCACGGCTGCCTGCTGTCTTTTTTCAACTGAATTCATCCTTTCTTTATGAAAAATTCTGATAATGCGGAATCATTTTCTCTTTGCAGTTAAATTATAAAATACATTTATTGACAGGTTAAGAAAAACAGATGTATAATTTGTAAATTAATTTTTGCAGATTTTTCCCGAACGGTCAAAATCCGGAATTTGTTGATTGCAGAAAAAATTTTATTATGATATAATAATAAAAATTGAAAGGGGCTATGTGAAATGGAAGTTGTCAGAAAAGAATATTCAATTCCTTCAAAATCGGGCGTTGCCGATGTCTTTGCACGCTGTTGGGCTCCCTCAGACGGGCCTAAGGCAGTCTTCCAGATTGTTCACGGCATGGCGGAGCACGGCGAAAGATACGAGGATTTTGCAAATTTCCTTTGTCAGAAGGGCTTTGCCGTTTTGGTTGACGATCACATCGGTCACGGAAAATCAATCAAAAGCGAAGCCGAGCTCGGGTTTTTCGGAGAAAGCGGAGGCTGGAACGCCTTTGTTGAGGACGAAAGAGCATTGACCGAACTGATTGCAAAGGAATATCCCGGTTTGCCAATAGTATTTTTCGGTCACAGCATGGGTTCTTTCATTGCAAGGGAATATATCCGCCGCTACGGCAAAGACGAGAGAATCAAAGCGGCAATATTCTGCGGCACAAGCGGCAAAAATCCAGCTTCTTCCGTTGCAATCACCATTGCGGGCACGATTGCAAAGGCTAAAGGCAGCAAGCATAAGAGCAAATTTATCGATAAGCTCGCTTTCGGCACATATAATAAGAAAATTCCCGACGCAAAAACGCCGTTCGACTGGCTCAGCTCCGACACGGAACAGGTTGAAAAATACATAGCGGACGACAAATGCGGATTCCTTTTCACCGCCTCGGGATATAAAGACCTTTTCACCATTCTGACAAAGGTTTCGGGCAAGGATTGGTACAATGATGTTTACAAAAACATTCCGATTCTGCTTACGGCAGGTGAAGATGACCCCGTCGGTCAATACGGCGAAGGAGTCAAGCAGGTTTATAACGACCTGAAGCTTGCGGGCAAGAAGGATGTAACGCTCAAGCTTTATCCCGGAATGCGCCACGAAATTCTCAACGAGGTTGACAGAGCGACGGTCTATGAGGACATTGCCGCTTGGTCGCTCTCAAAAATTAAATAAATAATAACAGGTGTTTATATGAAAAGGAAAAATAAGGTAATTGCTATGATTCTTGCATTTATTCTAACTTTAGGCTGTGCTCCCCTATGCAGTGCAGAGAGTGAAGCCGTTCCCGAGCTTTCGGAATACGGCTTTGTTGACTGCGGAGATGTTGAAATCGAATACGGCGTCTGCGGCAAGCTTGACGGAGAGCCTCTGTTGCTTCTTCCTCCCAACGGCGGGAGCATGCACAGCTTTGACGGCAACATTTTGCCCGAAATGGCAAAGCATTTTAAGGTTATAACCGTTTCGCCCAGAGGAACGGGCAATTCCGGCTGGAAAGAGGGAACAATGAACTTTGAAACGATGAGCGACGATCTCGTTAAGCTCCTTGATTACCTCGGAATCGAAAAAACCAACATTTTCGGCTTCAGCGACGGCGGAAATCTCGGCTTTGTTTTCACTCTTGCCCATCAGGACAGAGTCAAAGCTCTTGCCGTAATGGGTTCCAACATCAACACACGGGGCACAAAGACCTCAAGTCAGATAGGCATTGTACTGAAATATTTCGGTTTATGTATTCAAGCAAAAATAACGGGCGATGAAAAAATCGCAATCAAGCGTGATATTCAGGGAATGATGGTCGGTCAGCCCAATCTGACATACAAAGACTTATCGGAAATCAAGGTTCCCGTGCTTAATATCTACGGCGAGAACGATATGATAAAGCGTTCTCATTCAAAAATGATAACCCGCTCTATCGAGGGTGCTCAGGAAATAATGATTATCGGCGGCGGCCACAGCAGCTGCTTCAACTATACCGATGAAATAATCAACCCCGCACTGCTTGAATTTTACGGAGTAAGCAATAAATGATTATTTAACAAGCAACAGCCACGACCTTAGAAAAAGTCATGGCTGTTGTTATTTTTATTATTTCTGAGGCGCTGTATAATTCTCAACGGCATACATGAATCCTTCAAGCAAAAATGCTCTCGCTTCTTTTGTCGGAGTTGAATAAGAGAAAAGATCAAAGGCGTGGAAACAGCCCTCAAATGTTCTGAACTGAACCTCTACGCCTGCTTTTTTCAGGTTTTCAACATACTCAATTGTTTCATCCGTAAAAGGTTCAATGGTTCCGACATAAGTCAGAGTGGGCGGAAGACCCGTATAATCGGTTTCACGGGCAGGCGCAGCATATTTTGAAACATTATCCGTTTTGTAATTCTCGCCTAAATACAGTTCCCACGCAATTTCATTTGATTTTGTGTTCCAGAGGGGAGCATCATTGTTTTGAGATGATTCGGTAATCATTCTGTCGTCAAGCATAGGGTAAAGAGGCATCTGAAATGCAATATTAACATCTCCCGTGTCCCTCGCTTTGAGGCTGACCGCTGCGCAAAGTCCGCCGCCTGCGCTGTTGCCGCCGACAAAAATCTGATCGGAACGCATTCCGTAATCTTTTCCGTTTTCTTTGAGCCACAAAAGAGCTTCATAGCAATCATTAAGCGCCGCAGGATAAGGCGCATCCGTGGAGTTTGTGTAATCAGGCGCAACCAAAACACAGCCCGAAGAAAGCACAAAGCTTTCAATGAAAGAAAAATCCTGCTCGGGAACACCTATGGCATAGCCTCCGCCATGAATCCAAAGAAGTCCGGGAACATTCTCTTTCTTCTCAATGGGCGAATAAACACAAATGCGAAGCTTCGTGCCGTCATCTCTCATAATATATTTTTCTTCGTAATTGATACCTTTTGTAAGGTTCGGCAAACCGATATTATCAAGAAACAGGTTTGCAAATTTAAAAAAGCCAACCGTAAAATTCGGGAAAACCGTTCTGATAATATTCCCGACCGTTCGCAATTCAGGATGAATATCACTTGATTTCACATTCCATCTTTTATCAAGCATTTTGGTGATACAACTACTTTCGGAATCAAAATTTTCTTTTTCTGCCGCAAAAGCAGATATCGGCATACACGAAATAATAATACACATAAAAATTGCAATTATCTTTTTCATATGTTAAATCCTTTTATGCAATGTTTGGTGATTAAAAAATTCGGACTTTTTCGTTTGAATGAAAAAGCCCGAATTTCCGTTTTACACATTATCGGTATAATCCGAAAAACCGATTATTTCGGAAACACAAGGCGTTAACCGAAAAATTACTGAACGGTTACTCTGTCAAATCCGAAAAGATCCTTAATGAATGAAATAATCTTCTGAATGAAGCCGGCCTTCATTGTGAACTCCTGGCTGTCGGCAACATCGTTGCCGTAGCTTACAACAACATCTCCGTTGCTGTAGCAGAGCTTAGCTGTTACGGTCGCGGTGCCGCTTCCCGTTGCCTTAACATAGCAATAATAGTGTCCGTCTGCTGTAGTTTCCGTCTCGATTGAAGCACCGCTTCCGGTTAATTCATATACAATACTGCAACCGGAGGGAACGCCCTTATCAACAACAGCTTCTATGCGTACGGTATCTCCGTAGTTGACGGTTTTTCCGTTTGACTTGTTCTGAATTGTGAGGGTATATGTTGTATCCTCAACAAAAGTGCAACCCATCTGATGAATGCTTGCGGCATAATTGTTAATGAAAGATTTTCCGCAGTTATTGCATTCATAGGTCGTTATGCAGGTCTGAATGTGGTTGTTGAATTCGTTTTCCTTATCAAATGTTGCGTTGCAGTATGCACAGGTGTTGGTATCGCCTTTCTTTTCGTATGTTAATTTGTGGCTTTTATCAAGGTGATTCTGAAGAGCGGTCTTTGTTGCATACTGCTCATTGCAATAGCTGCAGTAAAATATGATTGCATCGGCTTCGTGAAGCTCTTTGCAAATCTTCTCATGCATAGCATAAGCTCCGATATCGGAAAATGTTGCCTCGCATATACTGCAGGTGTCCGCCGCAAAAGCGGGAGCAAAGCAGAAAAGCGCCATAATAAGTGCCAGGGAAACCGAAACGAGTCTTTTTGTTATGTTTTTCATGTTATTTGACCTCCTTTGGTTTTTCACCCAAAGTTTAACATTTTCGATATCTTTTGTAAACATATAATCGGTATAAAATGTCTGTTTTTCGCTCCCAAGTTTTGGCATTGTGTTTTTTAACGAATCGGTTGATTTCAATTTTTAATCAATCCTCAGCCCTACGGGCAGCTCCTTTTCTAAGCCCAAGGCGAAAGTTTAATCTAAATAATTAGCCATCTGTTAAACCGTGGCTGACTGCATCGGCTCCTTTGGCAAAGGAGCCGGCGCACGGCGCCTGAGGATTGGTAATCCTGCGGATAAATGAATTATATGTATCATCACGAGATGCAGTAGGGAACGCTGTCCTCAGCGTTCCGTGGAATTTGATGCTTTTTCACGGACAACCGCAAGGGCTGTTCCTACGGATATTCTGACAAACCGGGATTTGACGGTTCGTATGGCAAACTCCGTCAAAACCTGTAGGGGAGGCGTTTCGCCTCCCGCGGGACGGGAAACCCGTCCCCTACAAACAAAACTATAAATTTGAATTTGACGAGCTTTTTACTCCCTCAGAGCCTATGGTTCAGCTTTCTCGGCTCCCGCCTCGGTCGGTGCTTCTGAGCTTACGCTCAGAGGTTGCCACCGGCAACCCGCACCCTCCGGAGGGAGCCCATACAGTTAGTTTGATTTTCGCCGTGAGAAGATTGCTTATTCGCCTCCCTCTTGAGGGAGGTGGCACGGCGAAGCCGTGACGGAGGGAGTCAAATCCCGGTTTGTAGCGGACGATGCCCACATCGTCCGAATGCAAAAATAACGGA
>JBJEQC010000205.1:0-11270 GCA_051881555.1 Acutalibacteraceae bacterium | reverse complement strand
GCGAAAGCGACAAATATCGCTTTAATACTGCATTTTTGACGGGTTCGGATTATTATCGTTACCCTAACAACGGTCAAATTCAACTGAAAGGCGTGGCACACAAAAATGAGTAAAGGTGTTATAACAAAAATATCAGGTCCTTTGGTCGTTGCTTCGGGCATGCGTGACGCAAACATGTTTGATGTTGTGCGTGTCGGCAACGACAGACTGATTGGTGAAATAATAGAAATGCACGGCGACCGTGCTTCCGTTCAGGTTTATGAGGAAACCTCGGGAATCAGAACGGGCGAGCCGGTTGAATCAACCGAAGAACCGCTGAGCGTTGAGCTCGGCCCCGGCCTTATTCAGGGCATTTTTGACGGAATTCAGAGACCGCTTAAAGTGCTTTGCGAGATCGCCGGCAACAACCTCACAAGAGGTATCGAGGTTCCTGCGCTGAGCCGTGAGGCTGTCTGGCACTTTGTTCCCTGCGTTAAAGCGGGCGACAGGGTTCAGAGCGGCGATGTTCTCGGCACGGTTCAGGAGACCGACATAGTTCTTCATAAGATAATGGTTTCTCCGCTTATGAGCGGAACCGTTAAGGAAATCAAAGAGGGCGACTTCACGATAACCGACAAGGTCGGCGTTATCGTCAAAGAAAACGGAGAAGAAGCTCCGATAACCCTCATGCAGAAATGGCCTGTCCGTAAAGGCAGACCCTATATGAAAAAGCTTTCTCCGGATGTTCCCCTTGTTACGGGTCAGCGCGTCATCGATTCGCTTTTCCCGATTGCAAAGGGCGGCGTTGCGGCGATTCCCGGCCCGTTCGGAAGCGGCAAAACCGTAACTCAGCATCAGCTTGCAAAGTGGGCTGAGGCAGATATCGTTGTATATATCGGCTGCGGCGAAAGAGGCAACGAAATGACCGATGTTCTCAATGAGTTCCCCGAGCTTATTGACCCGCACACGGGCAAATCGCTCATGGAGCGCACCGTTCTTATCGCCAACACTTCGGATATGCCCGTTGCCGCCCGTGAGGCTTCGATTTATACCGGAATTACGATTGCGGAATATTTCCGTGACATGGGCTATTCCGTTGCTCTTATGGCGGATTCAACCTCCCGCTGGGCTGAGGCTCTGCGTGAGATGTCGGGCAGACTTGAAGAAATGCCCGGTGAAGAAGGTTATCCCGCTTACCTGGGCAGCCGTCTTGCTCAGTTCTATGAAAGAGCCGGCCGTGTTATTTCTCTCGGCGCAGAGGGCAGAGAGGGTGCGCTTTCGGTTATCGGCGCAGTTTCGCCTCCCGGCGGCGATATTTCCGAGCCCGTTTCGCAGGCAACATTGCGTATAGTCAAGGTGTTCTGGGGTCTTGATTCATCGCTTGCATATAAGCGTCATTTCCCCGCAATCAACTGGCTGACGAGCTATTCTCTTTATGCCGACTCTCTCGGTAAATGGTTCAACGAGAATGTCAACGATGATTGGACTGCTCTCAGAGGCCGCCTTATGGCTCTGCTTTCGGACGAAGCGGCTCTTGACGAAATTGTTAAGCTTGTCGGCATGGACGCTCTTTCAGCTCCCGACAGACTTAAAATGGAAGCCGCCCGCTCAATCCGTGAGGACTTCCTGCATCAGCTTGCATTCCATGAGATTGACACATACACATCACTCAACAAGCAGCATTGCATGATGAAGCTTGTTGTTGAATACTATGACGAATCACTTGAAGCTCTCAACAAGGGAGCAAATATAGAGGATATCGTTGCGCTTCCCGTAAGAGAAGCTATCGGCAGATTCAAATATACGCCCGAAGAAAACGTTAACGACGAATATTCAAGAGTATCCGATGAGCTTAAAAAGCAGCTCAAGGACGCTGTTGACAAGAAGGAGGATTTCTGATGCCTAAGGAATACAGAACCATACAGGAGGTAGCGGGTCCTCTTATGCTTGTCCGTGAGGTTGAGGGCGTTGCTTATAACGAACTCGGCGAAATTGAGCTTGCAAACGGCGAAAAACGCCGCTGCCGTGTGCTTGAGGTTGACGGTTCAAACGCACTTGTTCAGCTTTTTGAAAGCGCAACGGGCATAAACCTTGCTCAGAGCAAGGTCAGATTCCTCGGCAGGCAGATGGAGCTCGGCCTTTCGCTCGATATGCTCGGCAGAGTCTTTGACGGTCTGGGCAGACCCATTGACGGCGGCCCCGAGATTATCCCCGAAAAGCGTGCGGATGTCAACGGCGTTCCGATGAATCCCGCCGCAAGAAGCTATCCGCAGGAATTCATTCAGACAGGTGTTTCGGCTATCGACGGTCTTAACACTCTTGTCAGAGGTCAGAAACTTCCGATTTTCTCCGCTTCGGGTCTTCCCCATGCCGAGCTTGCCGCTCAGATAGCAAGGCAGGCAAAGGTCAGAGGCGCAAACGAGCAGTTTGCCGTTGTTTTTG
Source organism: Acutalibacteraceae bacterium (assembly GCA_051881555.1). Taxonomy (GTDB): domain Bacteria; phylum Bacillota; class Clostridia; order Oscillospirales; family Acutalibacteraceae; genus CAG-177. Next base: position 8,849 of record JBJEQC010000205.1, on the reverse strand, counting down.
CCGCAATGGGCATCACCTTTGAGGAGTCCGATTATTTCGTTCAGAGCTTCAAAAAGACGGGTGCGCTTGACAGAACGGTTATGTTCTCCAACCTCGCCAACGACCCTGCAATTGAAAGAATCGCAACCCCGAAAATGGCTTTGACCGCCGCTGAATATCTTGCATTCGACAAGGGAATGCATGTTCTCGTTATTCTGACCGATATCACAAACTATGCCGACGCCCTGCGTGAGGTTTCCGCCGCCCGCAAGGAAGTTCCCGGCAGAAGAGGATATCCCGGATATATGTATACCGACCTTGCTTCGATTTATGAAAGAGCCGGCAGGCAGAGAGGCAAAGAGGGCAGCATAACCATGATTCCCATTCTCACCATGCCCGAGGATGACAAGACCCACCCGATTCCTGACCTTACCGGCTACATTACCGAGGGTCAGATTATTCTCAGCCGTGAGCTTTACAGAAAAGGCGTTAACCCGCCGATTGATGTTCTTCCGTCCCTTTCCCGTCTTAAAGATAAGGGCATCGGAGAGGGCAAAACGAGAAAAGACCATTCAAACACCATGAACCAGCTTTTCTCTGCTTATGCACGAGGCAAGGACGCAAAAGAGCTTATGGTTATTCTCGGCGAAGCGGCTCTTACCGATATGGATAAGCTTTATGCAAAATTTGCCGATGAATTTGAGAAGGTTTATGTTTCACAGGGCTTTGAAACCGACAGAGATATTGAAGAAACCCTCGATATCGGCTGGAAGCTGCTTTCAATTCTGCCCAGAAGCGAACTGAGAAGAATCAGCGACGAACTGCTTGATAAGTATTACGGCAAGGTTTAACTTTTAACCGCAAAAATCAATCGGAGGGAAGTGATACCCCATGGCAATCCTGAATGTCAACCCGACAAGAATGGAGCTTACCAATCTCAAACGCAAGCTTGCAACCGCCCGCAGAGGGCATAAGCTGCTGAAAGACAAGCGTGATGAGCTTATGCGCCGCTTTCTTGATATGGTTAGAGAGAATAAGGCGCTGAGAATTGAGGTTGAGGAGGGCATCCGAAAGGCTAATGCCGCCATGTCGGTTGCGGGATGCGTTATGAGCGATAAAAGCCTTGATGTTGCGCTGATGCTTCCGAGGCAGGAAATGCAGCTTGAGGTCAGCGAAAAGAATATAATGAGCGTTATGATTCCCGTTTTTGATGTCAAATTCAAAACAGCGGATGAAAACGACATTTATTCCTACGGCTTTGCCGAAACCTCGGGTGAGCTGGACGATGCGGTTAAGGCTCTTTCGGATATCATGCCGAAGCTGATAAGGCTTGCGGAGCTTGAAAAATCCTGCCGCCTCATGGCTGATGAAATCGAAAAAACACGCCGCAGAGTTAACGCTCTTGAGCATGTTATGATTCCGCAGTATGAGGAAACAATTAAGTTCATAGCCATGAAGCTTGACGAAAACGAGAGAAGCACTACGACAAGGCTTATGAAGGTTAAGGATATGATGCTCACTCAGGCTCACCATTATCAATAAGGCAACAGGAAATAATTGCAAAAGAGAATATTAATTTATCGCAAATACTGTTGACAAATTTAACAAAATAAACTATAATTATGTCGCCGGAACGGAAGGCGGGCAGACAGCGCCCCAAAAGTTTTGGCGACATTTGCCGGTGTGGCGAAATCGGCAGACGCAAGGGACTTAAAATCCCTCGGTGGCAACACCGTACCGGTTCAAGTCCGGTCACCGGCACCAGAATGCCTCTTTTCTTGCGCATAGAGGGGCATTAAATAATGAATGATGAATAATATAAAGATATTCCGATATATATACAAAATTTAAAAAGCTTTGCAAGGGCAGATTGTGAATTTCTGTATGTCTATCTTTATATCCTGCGTTATTCATTGTTCATTTTTTTTTGCGAAAAAACGGCGTTCGTTCGGTCATTTTACCGTTCGGACGCCTTTTATGTTATTTTAATTTATATTATTGCATAGATTTTAACAAAATATATTGTTTTTTATTTATGAATATGTTATTATTGTACATATATTTTTGACGGAGGCGATAAATTGGAAGAGAAAACAAAAGAGGTCAATGGTGCCGAAGAACAGGGCATAGTTATTGACTATGAAAAGGGTGTCAAAAATCCTCTTCTGAGAAACAGACATTATGTCGGTCAGAAAGAGAGGATAGGCTATCTGCTCAACGATGTTGCCGCAAGCTTCAATATCAATAAGTATAAAGACAGATTCATCTATGATGTTGTCAAGCTTGATTTTAATTTTCTTGCGGCTTTCAATCTTTTTGCGGGAATATGGGACACCATCAACGACACATTTATCGGAGTTATCGTTGACCGAACCCGAACCCGTTGGGGCAAATTCAAGCCATATATCCTGCTCGGTCAGATTCCTCTGTGCATTCTCGGGCTTTGGTATTGGTTCATGCCAGTCATTTTCCCGAACACGGCGGCGGATTATGTTCCGAAATTCATCTTTTACTGCGTCTTTTCGGTTATCTGCGAAACGGCAGGAACATTCACATCTATTGCCGGCACGGGATTTATGTCAACCATAACGCCTGACCCGCTCGAAAGAACGGGGCTAATAACCATGGCGAAGCTTGTTTCCGGCTTGGTCGGCGAGAAACTGCCCGAGCTTATCTTCGGCGTTTTGCTTGACCTGACTAACAACAAGGTGCTCAAATGGAAGCTCAACAATCTGTTTATGAGCTTCGGCATCTGCACCGCCGTTCTCTCATGTGCAATGTCATTCTTCTTCATTTGCGTAACAAAAGAAAGGGTCAATCAGTCAATCGAAAAGCCGAGCGTTGTTCAGGGCTTGAAGGCGATAATCAACAATCGCCCGATACTTATGATTGCGCTTTCGGAGTTCCTTGAGGGCTTCAAGGTCGGCAAGAGCAAGACAAACTATTATATTGATGTTCTCGGCTCCGCAACATATCAGACGCTCGTCGGCATTCCCGCATCTCCCGTTTCAACAATCAGCTACGCCTTTGTCAAACCTATCAAAGAAAGATTTTCGACTAAGGCTATCTGGGTTTTCGAGGATATGTGGACTGACATGTGCTGGCTTGCCGTTTTCGGAATCGGCTCAATCGGAGGCATGAAAAAAGGACTTTACAAGAATAAATGGGTCATGCTTCCCGTTTTTGCAATCGAAGAAATTCTTGAAATGCTCGTTTACGGATTGAGAAATGTTATTCCCAATGAGATTTATAACGAGTCAATGGACTACTGCGAGTGGAAAAACGGCTACCGCGCCGAGGCGATGACGGGCGTTGCAAAGGGCCTTGTCACAAAGCTTCAGGGCGTTGTCAGAGGTTCGATTGAAAATCTCATAATGAAAGAAATCGGCTATATTCAAGGCCTTGAAATCGGAACGCAGGAGGACAGAACCAAGTGGTGGCTGTTCGCCATGGGAACGGGTGTTCCCATTATAACGGGTATGCTCGGAATAATTCCCAAATTCTTCTACAATATTAATAATGAAAAAAGAGAACAGATGTACCGCGAGCTTTTTGCAAGGCGTGAAGCCATGCGCAGAGCGGTTGAAAGCGCAAAGGACAGCGACGAGGTTAACCGCATAGCAAAAGCTCAGATGGAAAAAGATTATGTCAATGAAGCATAATTAATGCGATTTTGCCCCAAATTCTCATTTAATAATATACAAAATCAGACACTTTGAGTGAAATGTGGGAATAAAGTGTTACAGATTTTGTTGATTTGATTTATATTATGTGATAAAATGAATCAAAATGGATTAATGAGAGTATAAAGGGGAGATATGATGAGCGGAATTAATGTTATTACAGGCGGCAGAGGCCATGTCGGCTTTGCGCTTGTAAAGGAATTAGCCGACCGAGGAGAAAAAATCCGTCTGCTTCTCAGGTCTGACAGTTCTGCTTTTGACGGAATTGAATGTGAAAAAATTAAAGGCGATGTTACCGACCCTGAAAGTCTTGCAAAGGCTTTTGAGGGAGCCGAGACGGTTTATCATGTTGCCGGCGTTGTTGATATCAGCGGCAAAAAGGATAATCAGGTCTGGGCAGTCAATGTTGAGGGAACAAAAAATGTTATTGCGGCGTGCAAAAATGCCGGCGTAAAAACCCTGATTGTTGTATCATCGGTTGATGCAATCCCCGTTGAAGGCAAGCCCGAAAAAATCTCCGAGATTTCGCATTTTAACCCCGATGATGTTGAGGGAGCTTATGCAAAATCAAAGGCTGTAGCAACTCAGTTTGCCATTGACAGCGCCGATGAAAACCTGAAGATTTGCGTTGTTCATCCGAGCTGCTGCATCGGCCCTTACGATAACAACGGAACCTCAAGCATCTGCACTTTAATCAAGATTTTCGATAAAGGCTTTTTCCCGATAACCTTTGATTTCGGCGGATATAATTTTGTTGATGTCCGTGATGTTGCAAAGGGAATGATCGGAGCGGCTGAAAAGGGAAGAAACGGCGAATGCTATATTCTCTGCGGCAATGCCTACACTCTCGATGAGTTCATCGGAGCGCTTGCCGAAGCCTGCGGCAGAAAGAAGCCCAAAATTGTTGTTAAACATAAAACTGTCATAAAGCTTATTCCGTTTTGCGAGAAGCTGTTTGACAGGCTTAAGCTTCCTCCCGTTATAAACGATTATTCAATCAGAAAGATTTGCGAAAACTGCAGATTCTCCCATGAAAAAGCAACCGATGAGTTCGGTTATACTTCAAGACCGCTTGTTGATTCGCTCAGAGATTCAATCGAATGGCTGAAAGCGGACGAAGCAAAGAAGAAAGCCGCAAACAATAAGTAATAAAACAATAAAGCGCCTGCCGTGATTTCGGCGGGCGCATTTTTTGATATTTTTATTCGGGTTGTTTCAGAAAATTATTCCGCAAATTCCTTTTTGATTGCCGCAACAACCTCGTCAACATCCGATTTAACAACGAGCATTGCAATTTCAATCTCCGAGGTGGTAATCATGCGAACATCGGCATTAACGCTTGCACAGGCCTTGAAAATAGCTGCCGAAACGCCGGGAGTGCCTCTCATGGCTTCACCGCTGACGGTAATTTTGCAGTTGCCGCTGCTGACGCTGATTTTTGTTTTGGGCGATTTTGCACGCAGCTCGGAAGCGATTGAAAGCACAGGAACAAAATCCTTGTCGCTGACCGTGAAAGAAAAACCGGAGCTTGAACCGCTGAGAGGGAACTGAGAAATCATGTCAACATCAATTCCCGCCTGAGCAATCATGCTGAACACATCAGCCATGTGCGAAATATCCGCAGGAGCGTCACAGAGGGAAAAGAGCGTAACGTCTTCCGTAATAAAAATATTGTCAACGAGCTTCATTTTTGAAATCCTCCCAATTCTTATTTAAGCATATCCGACATGCAGTAAAGACCTGCGGGCTTGCCGCAAAGGAATTTTGCGGCGTTAACTGCGCCCGTTGCAAAAAGCTCCTTGCTCCTTGCACTGTGAGATATCGTGATTATTTCATCGTGACCTGCAAATATGACCTGATGCTCACCCGTTATCGTGCCGCCTCTGACGGAGTGAATACCGATTTCATTCTTCGTGCGTTTTTCACGCTTGGAATGGCGGTCATATTCATATTCAACGCCGCCGTCAAGCTCCTCCTTGATTGAATCGGCAATCATCAGCGCCGTTCCGCTCGGAGCGTCGATTTTCTGATTATGGTGCATCTCAACGATTTCAATATCGAATGAATTGCCGAGAACGCTTGCGGCTTTCTTCGCAAGCTCGCAGACGAGATTAACGCCGAGCGACATGTTTGCGCTGAAAAATACCGGGATTTTTGAAGAAGCGGCTTTGATGAGATTTATCTGAGCGTCATTTAAACCCGTTGTTGAAATAACGGCGGGAATGCTGTTTTTGACCGCAAATTCAAGCAGACCCGCAACGGCGCTCGGATTTGAAAAATCAATAATCACATCGGTTTTTTCGATTATATCTTCTGAAACGAGAGCGGGGGAGGAAAAAACGGGATAGCCGCTGAGACATTTGTCAAACAAATCAATGCCGCCGACAATTTCGCATCCGCCGTCTGCGGCAACATTTGCCGTGACCGCTTTTCCCATTTTTCCGTTACAGCCGCTTAATAAAATTCCTGCCATTTTATAATACCTCTGATATCAGATTAAACGAGACCGTGCTTTGCAAGAACGGCTCTGAGAGATTCTCTTGCCGAATCCGTCATTCTGTAAAGCGGAAGTCTGCAATCGCCGACCTGCATGCCCATCATGTTCATTGCTTCCTTAACGGGGATGGGGTTAACATCGCAGAAAAGCTTGTTGATAAGGTCAAGATATTCAATCTGAAGCTCACGGCTTGCCTTGAAATCGCCTTCAAGACCCTTTGCGGCGATATTGTGGGCAACCTCGGGCAGAATATTTGAAAGCACCGAGATAACGCCCTTGCCGCCGAGCGCCATGATAGCTGTTGCCTGGTCATCGTTGCCTGAATAAATGTCAAGGTCATCTCCGCAGAGCGCAATGGTCTGAGCGACAGACGAAATACTGCCGTTTGCTTCCTTGGTTGCAACAATTCTCTTGTGGCGGGAAAGCTCATAATAGGTTTCGGGCTTGATGTCAACGCCTGTTCTTGAGGGAACATTATAGAGAATGATGGGAACGCTGACTCTGTCGGCAATAAAATTGAAATGCTGAATAAGACCTCTCTGCGAGGTTTTGTTATAATAAGGAGTAACCGAAAGGATAGCGTCAACGCCTGACTTTTCGGCTTCGTTTGAAAGCTTAACGGCATAGTTTGTGTCGTTGCTTCCCGTTCCCGCTATGACGGGAACACGCTTGTTTGTGACTTCAACGGCGAATCTGATGGCTTCGGAATGTTCCTCGTGGTCAAGGGTCGAGCCTTCGCCGGTAGTGCCGCAGATGATGATTGAATCAGTCTTGTTTGCAATCTGAAATTCAATAAGCTCGGCGAGCTTGTCATAATTAATCTTGTTATCCTCGGTGAAGGGCGTAACAATGGCAACGCCTGCTCCCGTAAAAACAGTATGCTTCATGGTTAACTCCTTTTATCAGTTGAATTTGGGCGTGATATAGCCTTGAGCGCAGAGCTGTTCTGCCATGAGAACTCCGCCGCCTGCGGCTCCTCTCAATGTGTTGTGTGAAAGGCAAACGAATTTGTAGTCATATTGGCTGTCCTCTCTGAGTCTGCCGATTGAGATTGCCATGCCGTTTTCAAGATTTCTCTGAAGCTTTGTCTGGGGAAGATTATCCTCCTCAAAGTAGTTGAGGAAATGCTTGGGTGCGCTGGGAAGCCCGGCTTCCTGCGGATATGAGCTGTAATTCTTCCAGATTTCTTTCATTTCTTCGATTGAAGGCTTATTCTCAAATCTGACGAATACCGCCGCCATGTGGCCGTCAGAAGCGGCAACTCTCAGGCACTGAGCGGTGAAGTTGGGCGAAGTTGCGGGAACAATCTTGTCACCCTCGATTTTGCCCCAGATTTTGAGAGGCTCTTTTTCCGACTTTTCTTCTTCTCCGCCGATATAGGGGATAACGTTGTCAACCATTTCGGGCCAACTCTCAAAGGTCTTGCCTGCGCCGGAGATTGCCTGATAGGTGCAGACGAGAACATCCTTAACGCCGAATTTATCGAGCGGATAGAGAGCGGGAACATAGCTCTGAAGCGAGCAGTTGGATTTAACGGCGATGAAGCCTCTCTGAGTTCCGAGGCGTTTTCTCTGAGCGTCAATAATCTTGGCGTGCTCCCAGTTAAGCTCGGGAACAATCATCGGAACATCGGGGGTCATTCTGTTTGCGCTGTTATTTGAGATAACGGGGCACTCAGCCTTTGCATAAGCCTCTTCAAGAGCCTTTATCTCGTCCTTTTTCATATCAACCGCGCAGAAAACAAAATCAACGCTTGAAGCGATTTTTTCGATGTCTGCGGTTGCGTCCATAACAATCATGTCAGCCATGCCTGCGGGAATGTCAGAGGTCATTGCCCATTTTTTACCGACAGCCTCTTTATATGTCTTACCGGTTGAACGGGGGCTTGCCGCAAGAACGGCAACTTCAAACCAAGGATGGTTTTCGAGCAGCGTTGCAAAGCGCTGACCGACCATACCGGTTGCGCCGACAATGCCGACTTTGTACTTTTTCATGATATTTAACCTCTTTTCAGAAAAACTGATAAATTTGTGTTTTTGTTCCGTAAAATTTGAGACAATATTAACCTTGACAAAAACCTATTATAATATTATGATGATAACACACATTACAGTATTAAGTCAAATAATTATTTGTACAAATATTCAGGAAATTTTTTAAATAATTTGAGGTTTTTTAATGAAAAGAAGCGATTTTTACTACGATTTGCCAAAAGAACTGATTGCGCAGACCCCGATTGAGCCGAGAGACAGCTCAAAAATGCTTGTGATTGACAAAAAGTCAGGCGAATGCACTCACAGGATTTTCAGAGATGTTATTGATTATCTGAATCCCGGTGACTGCCTTATTCTCAACAACACCAAGGTGCTCCCTGCGAGGATGTACGGCGAGAGAACCGACACCGGCTCGGTTGTAGAATTTCTCCTGCTCAATCAGAAAAGCTTTGACACCTGGGAGGTTATAACGGGTCCGGGCAAAAAGGCGAGAGTGGGTCATAAATTCGTTTTCGGCGGCGGCTTGCTGACCGCCGAGATTATCGAGGTTCTGCCCGACGGAAACCGAATTGCAAAATTCGGCTTTGAGGGGAACTTTTTTGATGTAATAGATAAAATCGGCGAGATGCCACTGCCTCACTACATAACCGAAAAGCTCGAGGATAAGGACAGATATCAGACCGTTTACGCAAAGGA
>JBJEQC010000204.1:0-2626 GCA_051881555.1 Acutalibacteraceae bacterium | reverse complement strand
GCCGAGTCGCAGAGCGTTGAAGTTGCTTACAGCGAGGGCGTTGAGGAAAATATTGACGAAGTCGGCAAGACGGAAAAGAACAAGAAGCTTGTTGTTAAATCGTCAACTTCATACGGCACGGAATGTCGGGTTTTCATCATGGATAAAAAAGGTAATCTTGACTACTGCATGAAGTATAAATTCTTTGACAGTATTTCGTCCTACAATACCTACAGAGGTTATCCCGACACGGATAACGAAAAGCAAGTTAAGCACGATGACAAGGCAAGAATGATAGTCTATAAAGTCCAGATGCTCAGAGAAGCCGACTTCGCAACCCTTTATGATGAGTATTCAAGCGATACCGCAAAGGGTTACGGCTACATGATTATCGAATAATCGTTTGGCACAATTTAAAACCTTGATGCAGGCTGATTAATAATCAGCCTGTTTTTTTGCGGAGCGAAAGCGGGCGACCACGCAGGGTCGCCCCTTCTTCCTTTTTCAAGCCATCTGCAATTCATTTATTTTTATAATATTCATCAATTTTTTCTTTGTCGAACGAATAAATCAGCTCGGAATTGATGCTTTCGGCGGGCTGCTCGTCTTTGCTATCGCTGTCTGATTCCGACTCTGTATCAGAATATACATTCACTTTCCGTGCCGAATATTCGGCTCTCGCCGCTTCAAAATCCTCTTTCGGAATCTGAAAATGCTCAACGAACTGAAAAAGCGCCATTCCGCCCTCGGCTGTGCATTCGCCGCTCCATTCCGTAAATTCATCATAATCGACAATCGAAACAAACTCGGCGGGAATCACGGAATAAATATCGGCGTAGCCATCGGCTTCAAACAGGACGAAATCGCCCGTCGCGGTGCTCTCGGCAACATTATTACAGTATTCATCCATATTACCGGCGGAATCAGCCGACTTACTGCCTGCTCTCAGAAGAAACCCCGGAGAAGCTGCCACGATGATGATAACCGCCGCTGCGGCGGCAACCGCATAAATCGGCGCACGGGTTTTTTTCTTTGCCTTGGCACATTCGGCAATTATTGCCTGCTTCTGAGCTTCGGAGAGGGTAATATCCTCAACCGCAGGCTTGATTTTTTCAAAATCCAATTATCCCGCCTCCTTTTCGTATATTTCTCTCAGAGCCTCTCTGCCTCTTTGCAGTCTTTTTTTGACCGCCGCTTCGGATATGCCGAGCATGGACGAAATCTCGCCCGTTTTGTAGCCCTCAACATAGTGAAGATGGATTACTATTCTGTATTTTTCTTCGAGCGAAACAAGCAGACCGAGGATTTGCGCATTATCCTCGCTCTTGCCGAGATTCCTTATCTCATCAGGGCTGACGGGGCTTAGCCTGCGGCGTTTTCTCATCATATCCTTACAGATATTTGCCGCAACTTTGATCAGCCACGCTTTTTCATGCTCCGAATCGTTAAAATTCGGGGCTTTTGTTATGTATTTCAAAAAGCATTCCTGAACGGCGTCCTGAGCGTCAAAGGTGTTTTTCAGCATCACCGAACAAAGGCGGTAAATGCTGTCGCCGTATTCATTTATGACCCGCTCTGCGTCGGGAAGAATTTTTTCAGCATTCAAAGGCACCCCTCGCCTCCCTTTTTAACAGCTTTCACTATATACACGCTTCACAGCCCGAAAAGGTGACAAAAAATAAAAAATTTTTTCGGCACGGAGTACAAAGCGTTTTTGTTAATTCTATTGTAGCTTATTATTTCAAAAATGGCAAGTTTTCGGCGTTTGAAATTGCGTTAGAAAAAACTGCCTGTATCAAATGATACAAGCAGTTTTGACTTTGGTTATTCCGTTTTATGACGAAAATGCCTGAATTGCGCCAAGATCCGCCGAAGTGAATTTGCAGTAAGCATCAATGGGAACGGGGTTTTGGCACGGCTCATTCATGCCGAATGCCGTTGATAAATCCACACCCGAGCCGATGATGCTTTCAAGAAGCTCTCGGTCAACCTGATTAAGACACGAGCCGGCAGACAATGAGTTTGCCGCTGCGGACGCAAGTTTTATTGTTGGTTTAACATACTGATTCATTTTTTATCTCCTCAAAACTTTAACAGGTTGAAAAAACCGATAAAATTAACAAAAGCCGTCTTGACAAATTCAAATGCATTCTGAAGGAATGTCACAATTCTGTTCAGAACCTCATCGATTGCACTGGGCTGTTCGGGTTCGGGATTAAGCTCGCCCTCTGCGTCGGCGCTTGAATTATCATATTTATAGCTATAAGTGTTGCTTGACGAAGTAAGGCTATCAAGCCCGATATGAACCGAAGGAGCGCTCATTATTGCGCTGACATCCGAAATTGAGTCAGCACTGAGAGTTCCCTCGCTGCAGTTTACAAGCTTGATATTGTCAAGAGCAAGTAATCCGCCGCCGGTGTTATTTACCGTTATTGTCGCGCTTCCGCCAGCAGATGTAATCTGTCCGCTTTCAATAAGAATGTTTGTAATGTCATAATACATTTCTGTTGAGCTGATAACATCAACATCATATCCGTTAATCTTGACATTCGGTGTTCCCGAAGCAGAACGCATGCTGAGCATTACTCTTGCGGATGCAAGTGCATTCTGAGGAATTTTAATTGAAAATGCAAGTCCGTTACCGTCT
>JBJEQC010000203.1:0-11499 GCA_051881555.1 Acutalibacteraceae bacterium | reverse complement strand
TTAAATCCGTTAAAAAAGGAACAAGAAAAAAGAATCCCGCTCCTCCGTTCATCACCTCAACGCTTCAGCAGGAGGCTTCGAGAAAGCTCGGCTTCCAGGCTGAAAGAACGATGAAAACCGCTCAGGAGCTTTACGAGGGCGTTAACCTCAAGGGTACGGGCATGACGGGTCTTATCACCTACATGAGAACCGATTCTCTCCGTATTTCAGAGGAAGCAAGAGCCGCCGCATCGGATTATATAACAAAAGCGTTCGGCAGCGAATATTTGCCCGAAAAGCCCGTATATTATAAATCAAGAGCCAATGCTCAGGACGGCCACGAGGCTATCAGACCGACTTCGCCGTCGCTCACTCCCGAGGCAGTCAAGAGCAGCCTTACCTCCGACCAGTATAAGCTCTACAGCCTCATCTGGAAGCGTTTCATCGCAAGCCTTATGGCAAGCTGTGTTCAGAACACCGTTAAGGCTGAGATAATCGCATCCAAAGCGGAAAATCCGGATTCATTCTGCATTTTCACCGCCGCAGGCTATTCCGTCAAATTCGACGGCTTCACAAAGCTCTATGAGCTTCCCGAGGAGGACGAGGGAAAGGGCGTTCTGCCCGAAATCAAGGCGGGTGAAAAATTCAAGCTCCGTGAGCTTAACCCGAATCAGCATTTCACTCAGCCGCCCGCCCGTTACACCGAAGCTTCGCTTATCAAGGAGCTTGAAGAAAACGGAGTCGGCAGACCGAGCACATACGCCGCCATTCTCTCAACGATAATCAAGAGAGGCTATGTTCAGCGCAAGGCGAAACAGCTTGTTCCCACGGAGCTGGGCATGGCGACAACGGGTCTGCTCAAAGACAAATTCCCCAAAATTGTCAACACCAAGTTTACCGCTCAGATGGAGACGAATCTTGACCGCATAGGAAGCGGCGAGGAGGATTATGTCAGAATGCTTGACGAGTTCTACGGCGACTTTGAAAAAACGCTTGAAAAAGCCAAGGTCGAGATGAAGGATGTCAAGATTCAGCTTGAGGAGGACACAACGGATATTCCGTGCGAGAAGTGCGGCAGAATGATGGTCATTAAAACCGGCAGATACGGCAGATTCCTTGCCTGCCCGGGCTATCCGGAATGTAAAAACGCAAAGCCGCTTATTGTTAACACGGGCGCAAAATGCCCCGAATGCGGCGGAGAAATAATAGAGAGAAAATCCAAAAAGGGTCATGTTTTCTACGGCTGCGGCAATTGGCCGAAATGTAACTTCATGAGCTGGGATCCCCCGGCGGGCGAGAACTGCCCCGAATGCGGCAAAACTCTCTTTAAGAAAAAAGGCGGCAAGCTTGTCTGCATGACAAAGGACTGCGGCTATTCAAAATCCGTTTCGGGAAAGAAAAAGAACGATGGAAACAGTTAAAATAATAGGTGGAGGCTTTGCGGGAGTTGAAGCCGCATGGCAGCTTGCAAACCGCGGGATTCCAGTTGAGCTTTACGAAATGAAGCCCGTCAGGTTTTCTCCCGCCCATTCAAGCAGCGGCCTTGCGGAGCTTGTCTGCTCAAACTCCTTTAAGGCGATGAGGCTCGGCTGTGCGGCGGGAATGCTGAAAGCCGAAATGGAGCTGCTCGGCTCTCTCTGCGTTGAATGCGCCAAGGCAACGGCCGTTCCCGCAGGCGGTGCGCTTGCGGTTGACAGAGACAGATTTTCCGCTCTTGTTACCGAAAAAATACTATCGAGAAAAGAAATAACGCTCATCAGAGAAGAAATAACCGAAATTCCGGGCGGCGTTGTTATAATTGCCGCAGGGCCGCTCGCATCCCCGGCTCTTTCCGGGAAAATCAAGGAGCTTTGTGGCGGAAACCTCAGCTTCTTTGACGCCGCCGCACCGATTGTTACGGCGGAGAGCATCAATCTTGAAAAGGCTTTCATGCAGTCGAGATACGACAGGGGAGAACCCGATGACTATATCAACTGCCCGATGAACAAGGAAGAATATGAAGCGTTCTATCAGGCGCTTGTGACTGCCGAATGCACCGAAACCCATGAGTTTGACAGGCGCAAGGGCGTTTATGAGGGCTGTATGCCCATTGAGGTTATGGCTTCGAGGGGTCACGATACCATCCGCTTCGGCCCGATGAAGCCTGCGGGGCTTGTTGACCCGAGAACGGGTCACAGACCTTGGGCAAATTTACAGCTTCGCAAGGAAAACAGAGCAGGCACGATGTATAACCTCGTCGGTTTTCAGACTAATCTGAAATTCCCCGAGCAAAAGAGGGTTTTCTCCATGATTCCCGCTCTTGAAAACGCCGAATTTGTACGCTACGGAGTTATGCACAGAAACACTTTCATCGATTCGCCCCGTCTTCTGGGTGCGGATTTCGGATTCAGAAAAAAAGACGGTCTGTATTTTGCAGGTCAGATAACCGGGGTTGAGGGCTACATGGAGTCGGCGGCTTCGGGAATACTTGCGGGAATAAACGCCGCAAACAGAGTTTTAGGGGAAGAAATTTTCGTTCCCCCGGAGCTTACCATGACGGGTGCTCTTGCCCGATACATCAGCGACGGGAGCGTCAGCGACTTTCAGCCCATGGGCGCAAGCTTCGGGCTTTTGCCGCCGCTTGATGAAAAAATCAGAGATAAAAAGCTGAGATACGAGGCGCTTGCCGAAAGAGGGCTCGGCGCCTTGAACAAACAAATTCACTTAGGGTAACGGCGATAATCCGAACCCTACCCTTGCAACGGAGGAATTTTTTGTCATGCTTGAAAGATTAATAGAATTTATTTGCGAGGAGCTCGGCTGCGACGAAAGCCAGATTAACGGCGAAACCGTGCTTAACGAGCTTGTCAGCGATGATATCGAAATTCAGGAGCTTGCCTCGGAGCTTGAAAATGAGTTCGGTATTGAATTCAGCGAGGAAATCGGCAGCGACATCACCGTTTCGGAGCTTGCCGAAAGAATTGAAAGGGATTCGTGAGAGGTTGAAAGAAAATGGGAGAAAAATATGCCGTGCTTCAAAAGAATCTCGGCTATAAATTCAAGGATATTTCATTGCTTGAAACGGCGCTGACGCATTCGTCATACGCCAACGAGAAAAAAGGCACGACGGAATGCAACGAGAGGCTTGAATTTCTCGGAGATTCAATTCTCGGCTTTGTTACCGCAAAATACTTTTTTCAGAATTATGATTACCCCGAGGGCGAGCTGACCAAGCACAGATCTGCCAAGGTCTGCGAAAATGCGCTCTGTCAGTATGCAACGGAGCTTGGCATCGGCGAAGAGCTGAGACTCGGCAACGGCGAAGCAAGAATGGGCGGCAGAGAAAGACCGTCGATTCTTGCGGACGCTTTTGAAGCGGTGCTTGCCGCCGTTTTCCTTGACGGAGGTCTGGAAGAAGCCGAAAAAATCGTTTTGCGCTTCATTCCGAGGCATGATAAGCTTGAAAAAGCGGTTGACTACAAAACGCTTCTTCAGGAGGTCATTCAGCAGAACCGTGAAGAAAATGTCGATTATGTTGTTACCGAAGCGAGCGGCCCGCCGCACAACAGAACCTTTAAGGTTGAGGTTCATCTTAACAGCAATGTTCTCGGCAGAGGAGTCGGCAAAAGCAAGAAAAATGCCGAGCAGGAGGCCGCAAGAGAAGCTCTTGCGCTCATGGGAATCAAAAAATGAAGCATATAAACATAGCTCTTTTCGTTGTCCATAAGGGATGCCCGCACATGTGCTCGTTCTGCAATCAGCGGAGCATTTCGGGAAGCGGAGGAAATCTGACCGCCGAAGATGTTCATAAGGCGGCTCGGACTGCAATTGAAACGCTTGACGAAAGCGAAGCCGCAGGCGGCGAAATCGCCTTTTTCGGCGGAAGCTTCACGATGGTTGAGCGTGAATACATGCTCTCGCTTCTGCAAGCCGCATATGAATATGTTGAAAAGGGCATATTCAAGGGCATCAGAATTTCAACAAGACCCGACGGCATAAGCCGTGAAATCTGCGAGATTCTGAAAAAATACGGAGTAACCGCCGTTGAGCTCGGCGCACAGAGCCTTGACGACAGGGTTCTTGCCCTCAACGAAAGGGGTCACTCGGCAAAGCAGGTCTGCGATGCCTGCGGGCTTCTGCATGAATACGGCTTTGAGCTTGGGCTTCAGATGATGACGGGGCTTTACGGCTCAACCGATGCCGACAGCATTGAAACCGCCGAAAGGATTATTGAGCTGAGACCCGCAACGGTCAGAATTTATCCGACGGTGGTTATAAAGGATACAAAGCTTGCCGAGCTTATGCACGGCGGCGAATTTGTTCCGAAAGGAATCGAAGAAACCGTTGAGCTTTGCGCAAGGCTTATTCCGATGTTTGAAAACGCAGGGATAAAGGTAATCAGAGTCGGTCTTCATTCGGGCGGCTCGGTTGAAGAAAACTATGAAGGCGGAGCATATCATCCTGCGCTCAGAGAGCTTTGTGAGGGCAGGATTTATTATAACAATGCTCTTGCCGTGCTTGAAAAGCACGGTGCGGGCGAATACACATTGCTTGTTGCTCCGAAAGAAATCTCAAAGATGACGGGGCAGAAAAAACAAAATCTGACAAAGCTTCGTGAAAACGGCTTCATATGCACGGTCAAGGGCAGAGAGGGCGTTGAAAAATACGAGGTTCTGATTGAAACGAATACATAAAGGTTTGGTAAGAGAATGATATTAAAATCGCTTGAAATGCAGGGATTCAAGTCATTTCCCGACAAAACAACGCTTGAGTTCGGCAGAGGAATTACCGCCGTTGTCGGGCCTAACGGCTCGGGCAAGAGCAATATTTCCGATGCCGTGCGCTGGGTTCTCGGCGAGCAGTCAACAAAGACGCTCCGAGGCGCAAAAATGGAGGATGTCATTTTCGGCGGCACGAGCAGCAGAAAGGCTCTCGGCTTTGCCGAGGTCACTCTGCGCCTTGACAACACCGACAGAGGGCTCAATGACTGCGACAAGGACGAGGTTGCCGTAACCCGCCGTTACTACCGCTCGGGTGAGAGCGAATATAAAATCAACGGCGAGGTCTGCCGTCTGAGAGATATCCATGAGCTTTTCATGGATACGGGTCTGGGCAGAGACGGCTATTCCATGGTCGGTCAGGGCAGAATTGCCGATTTGGTTTCCGCCCGTTCAACTCAGCGCAGAGATATGCTTGAGGAAGCGGCGGGAATTTCGCATTTCCGCTACAGGCGTGCAGATGCAAACCGCAGGCTTGACCAGGCGGAGGAAAATCTTGTCAGGCTCAGAGATATTCTTGCCGAGCTTGAATCAAGAATCGGGCCGCTCAAAACTCAGAGCGAAAAAGCGACAAAATTCATAGCCCTTGCCGAGGAAAAGAAAACTCTTGAAATCGGCCTGTGGCTTCATACAATAGAAAAATCCAAAAACGGTCTGCGTGAGCAGGAGCACAAGCTTTCGCTTGCTACCGCTCAGTATGAGAAAACGGAAAACGAGCTTTCAGAGCTTGAAGCGCAGATTGAAAAGGCGATAAAAGAGGGTCAGGATATCACTCTTGAAATTGAACGCCTGCGCCGCAGCGTTTCCGAGGGCGAGGAGGAAGCGGCGGTTATCGGCGGTCAGATTGCCGTTGAAAAGAACACAATCGAGCATAATGAGCAGACGATAGAAAGAATCAGCGGCGACATGGGCGAGAGCGCAAGCTCCGTTGCCGAAACCGACGCTCAGATTGAGCAGGCGCAGAAAGATATTGCCGAAAAAGAAGCCGTTATCGCTCAGAAAAAGCAGGCTCTTGCCGATGAACTTCAGCGGCTTAATGACCTGCTCGGTCAGAACAGCGAAAATTCCGAAAAATCCCGTGAAATCAGCGATGAATTAACGGCTCTGGCTCTCAGACTTGCGGATTTGAGGGTTGAAAAATCAACCACGGAATCCGCCCGTAGGGAGCTTAGTGCGAGAATAGAAAATATCGACGAGGTTATCGAATCGAGAGGCGGGGTTATCGACGCTCTCGAAAATGAAAAAGCCGAAGCCGAAAAGGAGCTTAACCGCCTTAAAACCGAGGCGACGGAGTTTGAAAATTCGCTTGACGGCTACCGCATGATAATTGAATCAAGAAGCGGAAAAGAAGAAAAGCTCCGCAAAGAGCTTGAAGCGATAAATCTTGATATATATCAGAAAAACGCAAGAATCAAGATGCTTGATGACCTTGAAAAGAACCTTGACGGCTACGCAGGCAGCGTTCAGAAGGTCATAAAAGAAGCCAAAAGAGGGGCAATAAGAGGAGTTCACGGAACGCTTTCTCAGCTTATTTCCGCCCCTGCCGAATATGCGGTTGCGGTTGAAACCGCTCTCGGCGCGGCGATTCAGAATATCGTTACCGACGATGAAAACACCGCCAAAAGGGCGATTAATTTTCTTAAAGAAAACAGAGCGGGCAGAGCAACTTTTCTGCCGCTGACCTCGGTTAAATCAAGACCTTTCACCGAAAAGGGGCTTGAAAATTGCGAGGGCTTTGTTGATATGGCTGACAGACTCCTTGATTTTGACCTGAAATACGGTGAAATCATAGGCTCTCTGCTCGGCAGAACGGCGGTTGTTGATAATATCGACAACGGCATCGCCATGGCGAAGAAATATTCCTACCGCTTCAAGATAGTTACCCTTGACGGTCAGGTGCTCAACGCCGGCGGTTCAATGACGGGCGGTTCAAGAGGGTCGGGAGCGGGATTCCTGAGCAGAACGACCGAGATTGAAAGCCTGCGTGAAAAGGTTGCCGTTCTTGAAAAGCAGTATTCCGAAAGAAACGAGAGCTTCAAGACTCTTTCCGAGGAGCTGGCTCAGGTCAGAGCGGAGCTTGAAGCGAGCGAAGCAGAGCTGATGAAGTCGCAGGAGGACATAATCAGAGCCGAAAGTGCACTGAACCTTGTCAAAGACAGATATTTAGCCGCAAAGGGTCATATCGGCGAGCTTGAAGAAGAAAAGGAGAGGGCAAAGGCGAGAATCGCCGAGTCCCTTGCCGAGGAAGAAAAGGCTCAGGCGGAAATTGACGAAGTAACGGCGAAAAGCGACAGGCTCGGAGAAATGCTCAGCGAGCTGAATGCGGAGCGTGAATCAATCGACAGGCTCCGTGAAGAATCATCGGGGATTCAGAACGGTCTGAACCTTGAAATTGTTGCTCTGCATAAGGATATCGAAGCAGATAACGAAACGATAGCGGGCTGTATCGAGCGCAGAGAGAATTTTAACCGCAGAGCCGACAAGCTCAATGAAGAAATCGAGCAGATAAAGCAGCAGAATGAAGAAATTCTTGCCAACATCAAGGCTCTTGAGGATAAGGCGGTTTATCTGCGTGAAAACGCCGTTAAAACCGAAAAACAGATAGAAAGCCTTATCGAAAAGCGAACTCAGGGCGAGGCGCAAAGCACTTCCCTGCGCCTTAAAGAGCGTGAAATGACTGCCGACAGAGAAAAGCTCGGCGGCGAGCTTGCAAGGCTTGAAGAACGCCGTGATTCAATGCAGAAGGAGCTTGAAACGGCGCAGAACAAGCTTTATGACGAGTATCAGCTCACTCTCAGAGAGGCGGCAGAAATGAATATCGTTCTTGACGATATTCCGAAGGCTCAGCGTTCTCTGCAGGAGATTAAAAATAAAATCAGGGCTTTGGGCAGCGTCAATGTCGGAGCAATCGAGGAATACAAAGAGGTCTCCGGCAGATACGAATACATGAGCGGTCAGATAAGCGACATTGAGAAATCCAAAGAGGAGCTGACAAAGCTTATCGAAGAGCTGACAGGCAAAATGGCCGAGAGGTTCAGAGAGCAGTTCAGACGAATCAACAACAATTTCGGCGAAACCTTCAAGGATTTGTTTGACGGCGGACGGGCTGAGCTTGTGCTCGACGACCCGCAGGATGTGCTTGAATGCAACATCAACATCAGGGTTCAGCCGCCCGGAAAGAATGTTCAGAATATCGACCTGCTTTCAGGCGGTGAAAAGGGACTTGCCGCCATTGCCTTGCTGTTTGCGATTCAGAAGGTCAACCCTGCTCCGTTCTGCATTTTCGACGAGGTTGAAGCGGCTCTTGACGATGTCAATGTCAGCCGATATGCTTCATATGTCAGAAGCATGACCGACAGAACGCAGTTCATACTTATCACCCACAGACGGGGCACCATGGACGAAGCGGATATGCTCTACGGCGTAACCATGCAGGAAAAGGGCGTTTCAAAGCTCCTGGAGCTTAAAACTTCCGAAATGGCAAAAAAACTCGGCTTGGAATAAGACAAATTGATTAATTTGTCGGAAAATGTACTATTGAATAATCAAAACAGCCGTGTTATAATATTCTTTAACAGCTTTAGTTATTAATAATTTTATATATAATAATGTTAAGGAGGAATACAAAATGTCAAACCACGGAATTATTACTTACCCCGACGCTCAGGCGGTCACAAAACAGCTTGATGAGCTTATCAAAAAGCCCATGTATTCAATCAGCCCCGAGGCACTCAAGGATTACGAAGTTAATTATTTTGACAAGAAGTGTGCAAAGTCAAAGGTAATGATTGAAGAAGCTAAGCAGGTTATCCCCGGCGGAGTTCAGCATAACCTTGCTTTCAACTATCCGTTCCCCCTTGTTTTCACAAAGGCTGAGGGCGCATATCTTTACGATATCGACGGTAACAGATATTTTGACTTCCTTCAGGCAGGCGGCCCCACCGTTCTGGGCAGCAATCCCCCTGCAGTCCGTGAAAAGGTTATTGAGCTTCTCAACACCTGCGGACCTTCAACAGGACTTTTCCATGAATATGAGTATAAACTCGGCAAGAAGATTGCCGACCTTATCCCCAATGTCGATATGTTCCGTATGCTCGGTTCGGGCACAGAGGCCTGCATGACCGCTATCCGTGTTGCCCGCCTTGCAACAGGCAAGAAGAAAATTCTTAAAATGGGCGGCGCATACCACGGCTGGAGCGATCAGCTCGGCTACGGCATCCGTGTTCCCGGCTCAAAGTGGACTCAGGCAACAGGCGTTCCTCATTTCTGCTTCAAGGATACCGAGGAGTTCTTCCCCGGCGACCTTAACGACCTTGAGAGAAAGCTTCGTGCAAACAAGCTCAAGGGCGGCACAGCGGCTGTTATGCTTGAACCCGTCGGCCCCGAGAGCGGCACAAGACCCGTTGACAAGAATTTCTGCAAGGGCGTTGAGACCCTTTGCCGCAAGTACGGCGCACTTCTTATCTTCGATGAGGTTGTTACCGCTTTCCGTGTCAGCATGAACGGCGCACAGGGCTACTTCGGCGTTTCGCCCGACCTTACAGTATTCGGCAAGGTTATCGCAGGCGGATATCCCGGAGCAGGCGGACTCGGCGGCAAGAGAGAATACATGAAGTATCTCGGCGCAGGTCTTGATGATACCGGCAAGAAGATTAAGAAAGCTTTCTGCGGCGGCACAATGACTGCTAACCCGCTCAGCTGTGTTGCAGGCTACACAATGCTTGAAGAGATGGAAAAAGCAGACGCTTGCTACAAGGCAGCTCAGATGGGCGACAGAATCACCGCAGGCCTTCAGGAGCTTATCAAGAAGCACAACCTTCCCTTCGTTGCATTCAACCAGGGTTCAATCTGCCATCTTGAAACCGTCGGCACAATGCACTTCTCAATCAATTGGAGCAAGCCGTGGGGCATTCCCAAGGTTCTCAACGAGACCTCGGCAAGAAAGAAAGAAATGACCCACATGGGCGCAGCTTACATGGCAGAAGGCCTTGTAACTCTTGCAGGCAGCCGTCTCTACACAAGCGCAGCTTATACTCCCGAAATGATCGACGAGGCTCTCGCCGCATTTGACAGAGTATTCGACCATGTTGTCTGCCTTGAGAAATAAGATTAAGGGTTGATGAATATGGATGTTTTAACTGCAAAAAAGCTGGTTATCGAAGCCGGCGAAAGATTGGTTGAGACAGGGCTTATCGCAAGAACATGGGGCAATGTCAGCTGCCGTGTTGACGACAAAACCTTTGTTATCACTCCGAGCGGCAAGCCTTATATCGGCCTGACTCCCGACGATATCGTTGAGGTTGCAATCAACACTCTTGAGTGGGGCGGCAATGTCAAGCCCTCCTCGGAGAAAGGCATTCATGCCGAGGTTTATAAGGAATATCCCGAAGCGAACTTTGTTATCCACACCCATCAGAAGGTTGCTTCCGCAATAAGTGCGCTTTCAAACGGAATCGAAAAGGTTACGGGCGAAGCGGAAAAGCTTATCGGCAGCAAAATCTTTCTCGGCTCTTACGGTCTTCCCGGCACGAAGAAGCTGAAAAAGGGTGTAACAAAGGCTCTCAGACTCAGCCCGTCAAAAGCCGTTATCATGGCTCACCACGGTGCACTTTGCTTCGGCAAAGACAGCGAAGAGGCATTTCAGGTTGCAAATTCGCTCGAAAAGGTTTCAACGGATTATATTCTTGAATCTGCGAAAAGCAAACTCGGAATAAAATCAGACAACCTTGATGGATTCTGTTCAGAAATTGCCGATAAGCTCACAAATTCTAAAAAAACTGTTGAAATTGATGAAGCATTGCTGTATAATAGTAAGTGCGACAGAGACAGCGGAGAAATAGTCTTTAAAAATAAGGCTGACGGCTCCGAGGTTTCAATGGATCTCAACAGCGGAGCGGCGGAAAATGCTCTTGATGACATCGCAAAGGCTCACAGAGACATTTATCTTGCCTGCCCCTCTTTCAACTATATAATTCACAACACTTCAAGCGAGGTTGTTGCCGTTTCAAGGCTCAATAAGACTATGAAGCCTCTGCTTGATGATTTTGCTCAGATCTGCGGAACCAGAATCAAGGTTGCTTCGCCCGAAAAATGCGCTAAGGCTATCAAGGGCAAAAACGCTGTCTTGATTAAGGACAAAGGCGCACTTTGCTGCGGCTCCGTTGAGGGCGACGCTCAGGCGGTCGATATGATTATGAGCAAAAGCTGCCTTACCCTGCTGACCACCAAGGTTTTCGGCAAGGCAAAGGCAATCAACCCTGTTGAGGCTCTGCTTATGAGAGTTATTTATCTCAAAAAGTATTCCAAACAGGCTTCAAAATAATTTGACCACTACCATCTTTTGTCCCCCCCGTTTTATACGAGAAAAATCCGAGGCTCAAAAAGCCTCGGCTTTTTCTTTACCTGAACTGGTAGGGCGGAGGCTTGCTCCCGCCGTTTGTTTGAAACGCCGAATCTGTTGAAAAATAACGATTTTTCGCAGGGAACTCTGTCCGCAGTGCTCCGAAAAAACGGTTCGTATTATCCGGGACGGGCGACCCGTCCCCTACGGCTGTCACAGGATAACACAAAATTTCACGAAAAATCCGTAGGGTTCGGCGTCCCCGACGAACCGATTCGCCGCAGGCGAATAAACTGTTAAACAATATATTTTTTTAAAATCCAAAACGGCGGGAGCAAGCCCCCGCCCTACTGTATTGGAACGATGTAGGCATCGTCCGCTACAAACCGGAATTTAACTCCCTCCGTCACGGCTCCGCCGTGC
>JBJEQC010000202.1:0-11503 GCA_051881555.1 Acutalibacteraceae bacterium | reverse complement strand
ATTTCCAGAGTTCTCGGATTTCCTTACCACTTTCTTTTTATCATGCCTCCTTTTTTATAATTTGTGAATTGCTTCACTTAATTAATACCTGTTTTTTTCGGTTCATGCTTTTGGGAAAGCTTGATTCCGATTAATAAATACATTAAATGCTTAATAAGGAATCAGGGGTTAACAAATAAATCTTTTCTCTTTTTGAAATAATAGTAATTATACACAGCCATTCCGATTGAAGCGCCAATGGAACCGCAATCCTCCCCATTGATCATTTCGCCGAAATCCAAACCGGTAACGGCAATCAATGCAATATTATAAAGCAATGTCAATACTGCTCCCGCCACGAATAATATGCAAATGCACTTTGGACCGTTTGATTTGTATTTTGCCAATCGAGATCTGGTATAAATACCAAAACCGGCAAAAGCAATCAATAGTATTCCGTATGTAACATCCAATGCTTTCAAGCCGCCGCCATAAAACCCGTAAACAATGTCGGCAGAAGATTCTCCGTTAGAAAGAACATAATAGATTCCGCCGGTCATGTAGATCAAACCATTAATTAAGTTGATAATTGCACCTAAGAACAAAGAAAAATAAATTAAAAATTTATACCATTTCATTGAATGCTGGGCTATTGGTTCAGCAGGGACATAGTATTGGTTCTGCGGCGGCTGTTGCCCATAAATCGGAGAATTGTAAACAACATTTTCAACCGGAGCAGATGTTTCGGCAGGAGCTTCAACTTTTGAACCGCAATTGTGACAGAACTGAATTTCGTCTCCTAATTGTACGCCGCATTTACTGCAAAATTTCATTTGAGATACCTCCTAAATTGTTGTAGCCTTTTCTTTTAAGCAAAGGAATTGGAATATTTCGGCAGTTCAAGCCTGCCCTGCTCAACGAGCGGCTAAAGCCTCAGCGCCAACGATTTTTTAAACAATTTTTTCATATTCTTCCTCCATGCTTCTTTTATTGTGAAATAAGTTCACATAATATATAGATATATGTATTTTCAATTCGGTTCATCATTTTTGAAAAATTTGTTGAAAATGACAATAATTTTTTTGAAAAAATGCAAAACTCTCCGCCGTGAAAGAAATTCACGGCGGAGAGTTGGAAAACATATTAACTTTTCAGAAGAAAAATATTCCGTTTTTTCTTAGAACGGTGAAAACGCTCTGAACTCCCGAGAGCTGGAACGAAAATTTATAAAAGCGAACGGTTACGCTGTCGGTTGCAACAACATTGCCTGCGCTGTCGGTTACGGTTGCGGTTATAACCGCTTTTCTCGGGGAGAAAAAGCCTTTGTTTGTAACTTTTCCGCTTCCGTCAACAAGAACCTTGGAATTATCGGAACTCCAAACAATATTATAGTTTTGCGAATCGGGCAAGGCGCATTCAAGCTGAAGCGATTCGCTTGAATAGCCTTTATACCAAGTAACTTTTTTGTTGTATTCGCTGATATCTTTGCCGTCAAGCGTGATATTTGCGTTAAGCTTATCCGCCGAAACGGTTATTTCAAACGACGCACTCTTGGTTACTTCTCCGAATGTGTAATAGACCGTGACCGTCTTTGTGCCTATTGAAGATGTATCAACGCTTGAGACATCATAATCGGTTGTTATTTCAGATTTGCCGTCGCTGAAAAGCGCCGTAACCTGCATATCGGATAAATCAAGCTTTTCGTTGAGCGAATAGCTGAGCTTTGACGGCGTTTTAGTTATTGAAATACCGCTTAGATATGTCTCAACCTCAATAACGGCAAATTCGCTGAAATGGTCGGTTTCAAATACAATATAATTGCCGTCAAGCGTGCTTGCAAATCTTACAAGAGGGTCAACAGGGTCATCGGTTACATGATAAACTCTGCACTTTTCGGGCGTGACATCATCGGGTATTCTGATTTTAACCGAAACCGTGCCGTCAGGCTGAACCTTTACGCTGTCACGGATAAGGTTGATATCATAATACTGAACGCTCTTTATGTAGCCGCCGACTGCAAAGTTTGCGGCTTCGTGGTTTGATGGGTCAAGCATATCAACGGTCAAGGCGGTTGTGGGATAAATCTCCTTTGCCGTTGCGCTGACAATAACGCCGTTCGGCTCGTTGCGGAGAATTACTTCCGCATATTTCAGCGAAGAAATCGCAGAGTTGATTCTGTCCGCAAAGCCGTCAACAATGCTTTGCTGAGTGATATTGAGCGTATAATCAACGGAGTTTATGCTTTGGTCAAGCACGGCAAGGGTTGATTGAGAATAAAGAATTCTGTCTATGCCGTTGGCTTTTTCGATTGCTTCATTGACTGCGGTGTAATCGGCAGGTTTATATCTGAGGTTGCCAAGCGCTTCGGTTATTGCATCTGCATATTCCTGCACCGCTGTCTGATTTGTGATGTCAAGCTCCTTATCTACAGCCGCAACCGCTTCGTCGAGATTTGCAAGGCTTTCGTCGGTATAGAAATTTCTGTCAATGCCGTTTGCTTTTTCGATTGCTTCATTAACTGCGGTGTAATCGGCAGGTTTATATCTGAGGTTGCCAAGCGCTTCGGTTATTGCATCTGCATATTCCTGCACCGCTGTCTGATTTGTGATGTCAAGCTCCTTATCTACAGCCGCAACCGCTTCGTCGAGATTTGCAAGGCTTTCGTCGGTATAGAAATTTCTGTCAATTCCGTTTGCTTTTTCGATTGCTTCGTTGACTTCGGCATAATCGGCAGGCTTGTATTTAAGCATATCAAGGGCGTTGTTTATTATGTTTTCCCACTCGTTAATCTGAGTCTGAGTAACTCCGATTAAGTCGAGGTCAACAGCATTGACAGCTTCATCAAGAACAGCAAGCGACTCTTCGGTGTAAAGGCCGCGGTCTATGCTTTCGGCTTTTTCGAGAGTTTCGGTTATGCTGCCGAACGTGACTTTATCAAGAAGCACATAGTCAATTCCGTATTCAACCGCTGTGTTATGCGCCGCGGAATTTTCATAGCAATAAATTGTCAGAATCGGCGAAGAAGAATTGGCTTTTTTGAACGGATTGCCGACAATATTGACAGTTTCCTTCGGAATAACAATTTTTTGAAGCTGCGACCATTGACACGCATTATCTTCGATTGTTGTCACGGAAGAAGGAAGCACAAGCTCCTTGATATGGTTAGATGCAAAAACGAATTCTCGCAAAACCTCTATCCCGTAAGGAAGATTGATTTCTTTTATAGTGCTGTCTTTAAATGTGTTTTCACCCAAATCCTTTATACCGTCAGGCAGAGTAACCTTATATACTCCTGCTTTATTGAATGCATATGAACAAAGTTTTACAACCGTTTCGGGCAATACGATTTCTTTGATTTCAAAAGTAACCGGAGCCGCCATAAGAACGGTTTTATTTTTGTTATAGAGAATATTGTATTCGTCATCGCTGTAATATTTATTGTTTTCGTCAACATCATAAGCAACAACGGCACCTCCGGCAAATACATTATCGCCGAAATAACGCAGACCTGCAGGAATATTAACGGTTTCTTTCAGCCTATAGGAAACTCTGAATGCACTGTCACCGACATAGCTAAGGCTTTCGGGGAACAAAGTGTCGATACCCTCAATATTGAAGTCCTGAAACTGCTGACTATAACCGAAAGCTTCGTTTCCGATATATTCAAGCTTGCAGCCTTCAGCAAAATTAACAGTTTCAAAAGCTCCCATCATATAAAAAGCTTGCTCTCCTATGGATTTAATGCTTGAAGGGAGATAAACATCGGTTATATAAGGCATATTATAAAAAGCCTTCGGAGCGATTGAAACCGTTCCTTCCTCTGCCGTAAAGGTTATATCGGATATCTGAGGATTGCCTCTGAACTCATATAAAATCCTTCCTGCATAAACCGGTCCGTCTGACTGAGCATTGTACCAGCCTGTGTTTTTGAGTGCATCAACACCCATGTGAATAACACTGTCGGGAATAACAATATCGACAAGATTTTTCTGGTTAATAAAAGCTTTTTTATTGATAGCATAGGTTCCGTCCTCGACCTCAAGGCAATAATTTTCGGGCATGGTACCCTTGTATCCGCAAAGAAGACCGCCAAAATACACAGGTCCTTCCTG
Source organism: Acutalibacteraceae bacterium (assembly GCA_051881555.1). Taxonomy (GTDB): domain Bacteria; phylum Bacillota; class Clostridia; order Oscillospirales; family Acutalibacteraceae; genus CAG-177. Next base: position 7,412 of record JBJEQC010000202.1, on the reverse strand, counting down.
CAAATTTTTATACCATGTTGTTTTAGTGATCGAAGATAAAAAGTCCTCAAATTCACGGAGTCTGAAATTTTCGGGAACACAAAATTCAGTAAAGCCTCCTATATTTGCAAACGCCGAGCTTTGAATTATATCAATAGTTGACGGCAATGTGATTTTATTCACGTATAATCCGACAAACGAATATTTGCCTATCTGCGTTATTCCTTCCGAAACAACAACTTCATCAATAAAATAATCATAGTCCTTCCACGGCGGATTAAGAGAGCTAAAGTCATCCATTTTTCCGTAGCCGTCAATATATAAAATCTTGGCATCGGAATCAATAGACCAAACAACATTATCACCGCAACTGCCTCCTATCGTTTCTGCATAAGCTTCGGGCAGATAAGCGGTAAAAAAAACAAACTGTGCCGCAATAACAGTAACCGTGAGTATGAAAGACAAAAGTTTTTTCTTCATATCGCACCTCATATCAGTTCAAAATTAATCGAATTTTCAACCGCATAGTCATGCGCAGCTGAGCCTTCTGAACATCTGATTGTCAGATTATTGCATCCGCCGAATGCATTTTCTCCGATAGAAGTAACGCTTGACGGAATTGTTACCGTTGAGAGAGAAGAACAGTCCGCAAATGCATCGTCTCCGATTGTTGTTACGCCCGACGGAATATCAACGCTTGTAAGGCTTGTACAGCCGCAGAACGAGCCTATTCCGATGCTTTGAAGCGACGAAGGAAGCGAAACGCTTTTAAGACCCGTGCAGTCTGAAAATGCCTCCTGACCTATTTTTGTTACGGTTGACGGAATCGAAACGGAAGTAATTGAGGAATTGCCTGCGAAAGCGGCTGTTCCGATTGCGGTAACATTTTCTCCTCCGACGGTTGACGGAACCGCAACGCTGCCGCCTCCGCCCGTGTAGTCGCTCAGTATGCCGCCCGAGACATTGTATATTTCCGACGCATCCGTTGTCGGTGCAATCGTGGTTGTTTCTTTTATCGTGGTCGGCTGAGTTGTCGTAACTTTCGTCGTGGTCGCCTTTGCCGTTGTTGTTTCTTCCTTTGTTGTTTCCGGAACAGTTGTTGAAGCTTTTGCAGTTGCCGGAACGGTTGTTGTATTTCGAGTGGTCTTAACCGCTTTGACCGTTGAGTTTTCTGCTGTTTGAGAAACGGGCAAAGTACTTTTAACCTCAGTAGTTTCAACTTTTTGGGTAGTAAATACAGTTGTCAGCATTGTAGTCGTTTCAGGAAACACTAATGTCGTTTTTTCGGCAAACGCCGGAGCGGTTGTGTATTCTTCGGTAACGGAAGTTTGCGAAACGGTTGTTAATTGAGCTTCTCTTTTGTCGGCAACATAGTTAACCGTTGCCACTCCGCCGCCTGTTGCAACAGCCGCCGCAACCGCAACTGCCGCAACCTTTGTTGCAACCGCCGCTCCTGCCGTTCCTGCAACAGAGGTGACAGCGGATGTCCCCACTGCTGTAGCTGTACCTGTTGCCGCCGTTCCCGCTCCCGTTGCTCCTGCGCCTGCTGTTCCTGCGCCTGCCGCAGATGTGCCCGTTGCCGCAGCCGAACTTACCGCCGTGGCTGCCGTCCCAACTTCTGCCGCTGCAATGCAAATTGACGCTCCCTCTGCAATTGACGCAGGCACAGCAATGTTTTTCATTTGGTAAGCAAAAAATGCCGTAATAAGAGGAATAACGGAAATTCCGTAAAAGGTTTCGTCTTTCTTTTGAAGCTTCTTCAATTCTTTTTCAAGAATCTTTCTGCCGTTATAAAGTCTGCTTTTTACCGTTCCCTCGGGAATGCCGAGAATTTCCGCTATTTCGGGCAGAGTGTTCTGCTCAAAATAATAAAGCATAATACATGCACGCTTGTCATCCGGCAATTTGTCAACAATTAAGTGCACCGATTCTATTATCTCGCTTTTTTCCATAAGGTCAAAGGGGATACTTTCCTCCGAAAGCAGTTCAAACTCCTTTGAGCTGATAACGCTTGCAAAAATATCGCTGATCTTTTTTTCTCTTGCGATATGCTTTCTGCACTCATTCCGAACAATGGTACTGAGCCAGCTTTCAAAGCTTTTGGGGTCTCTCAAATCCTTTATGTACCTTGCAACATACATATAACTGTTTTGCAGTGCATCCTCAATATCATCTTCGTTTTTGAGCAGCACGCAAGCTACCCTGTAAGAAAACTTCACCGTTTCCTTATAGAGCCTTTCAAATGCACCGTCAACGCCGTTTTGTGTATCAATAACGATTTCTGTTAAATTGCAGGTTTCGAGCTTATCCATGCATAATCCTCATAGATTTACATAATTTAATGAAATATTAACATAAAACAGGATAAATATTCAATAATTATTTTTAAAAATTATTTTTTAAATTTTCCTAAAATCGTGAACCGTTTGAGATTTTTAAGTAACTAAAAGCAAACCCGAATAAATACATTACTGTTAACTCAAACACTTTTTCCTTTTTTGTATTCCGCCGTTCTGCCTGAAGCTGTCCTGCCCCCGGATTTTCAACGGCGTTTTTCTTAACTTAAAATTATGATTAATAATTCCGTATTGATTGCTTCATATTTTTGACAGCGATGCATTCTTGTAGGAATCATCGTCGGTTACTTCCTTTATAACTTTTATTTGTTTTGGAAAGACGATATTTGCATTTTCATCACTCAACTCTATTTCAGCAATTGCCTTGTCATCCCAAAACGGATAAACATCAATTTCAAAATACTGATTCTCATATGTAAGACAGTATCTTGTTTTGCGAATCTGTCGTTTAGTGGTATCAGCCTCCATAAGAAGCTCAAGATATTCCGCCTGAGAGAGACGGCGTTCGATTTCGACACGCTTTACATCCGAAACTTTACGCTTTATCGTCTGGAAGTATATGTAGTTGCCGTCAACGCCACGCTGACGAACTCGAACCTCATCGCCGACAGCGCTGTTCAGATAAGTCTGAATAATCTCAATGCGACGGCAGGAAGGATTACTTTCAAGCCACTTGACATCAGGATACTCAATCAGATATTTGCGTTCGATTTCATAAGGCTCCGGTTCGCCAAGAAATGATGCTATTTCAGCAACAAGTTTTTTCATCTTATCTTCAAAATCAGATGTATTATCAATTACTCTGAGATGAGGATGACCGGTCCAAGCAGAAATAAGCTTGTCATCCAAAGCCGCAGCTTCCTCAAGCGTCTCGGTTCTGGCAGAGTTGTTGGCAGTGGTATAGAATTCCTCTGCGCCCTTGGCTGCCGTAACAAGGTGAAAAACAGCATCGTAATTATCCCGAAGCTCTACTTCGTTAGAACCGGTGAACTTGATTACATCAGCAAATTCAATCTCATCCATATAAGCTTTATTATCGAGAGTGCCCCGATCGCAAACAATAAGGACCTTATCTGTAAGCATTGAATGAGCCGCCTGTTCAAAGATTTTCTCCTTTTCAATCTGCAACCTTATCTGACATTTTTGGTATTCTGAGTTTGAACTGCATGTCCACGGTGCCACGCCGCCGGTAATCAATTCAGTTGCTGTTTCAGGAACAAAAAGAACCGTATACCCTATTTGAGTAAAAGCATTCTGAACCCAACTCATTGCAGTAGACTTGCCTGCGCAAGGACCACCGGTTATTACTATCTTTGTTATCTCCATTTTTTCTCCTCATTTCTCATGGACAGCAAATCATTAACATAAATATAAAGAGTGCTGTCAATTTTCTTATTTAATTTGTTTTAAGTTTGGATTTCCGGGTTTCACATTTTGAAACTGCTTTGTCGGAAACATAAAACTTCTTTTTGATTTTTATTAACAGTCGTGTAAATACGGATTTAAAACCCGAACAAAAATGATTAAATAAAAAGAATAGTTAATCTTAAACCGCCATTAATAAATAAAGATTTTTGTTAATCTATCATTCCAACTTATAAGCAATTTGTGCAGTTTTATGTATTTGTAAACAGATAATTATTTGTCTGCAAAATCGATTATAAAAGAATTGCAGAAAGCATTGTAGTTTGAATTTTACTCTTTTTTGTATGAAGCTGCAGGTCAGGCTCAAGAATTGATAAGCGTGAAATTCATCAGGGCTCAGCGTTCAGCAAGTTTGCCGTCAGGACGGAATATCAGCAAAAAATATTACTATTTCTCCAAAAAATCGTAAGAAAATGATCTCCGAAAAACATTTGGTTCCGCTTAAAATACAATGAATTTCTGCCGGCATTGACATAAAGACAGACATAATGAATAAATCTGTTCCCTCAAATAATTCTACGGTAACCATGTTTGTTATCCGTAAGGTGTTAAAAATATAATCTTAATAAATCATCCCCCGAAGAATGTTGCTATTTAATGACTTTCTTCGGGGGATAATTCTATTTGAAGTGTTGAAGGATTGTTTGAAGGTTAGAAAAATTTTATTTGTTTGATATATTCTTTATCAAAACGAATCAAGCAGAAGTCATACTACATCCATAAGTCTGTTTAATGATGGATTGTTAGATGCATACATGGAAGAAAAGACATATCTTCCGTCTTTGTAGAAAACCGCCCATGTTCCGTTGTAGATGTATTCCACATATATCTCAGTACCATGTTTCATTTTACCAAGAACATTATAATCAGCTTTGTCTTTATCGATAAGCTGTGGTGACGAACGGTAATTAATATACCAGTCATCCTCCTGCAAAGCAATTCTGTATGTTTTCCCCTCATATATTAAACCGCTTGCGTATTGCTGTAGCTCTAAAGGAATATTGTTCTGAGGATCATTTGCGGTTGTTTCTGTTGATGCCTGTTGGGTAATCGGTTCAATTGCAATCACAGGCGTTGTTGTTTGTTCTGTTGGCACTTGTTCATATACTGAGTCGGAATTTGTTTCCTCTGCATAATCTGAGTTATCGGAAATATTAAGGAATTCTCCTAAAGAATCCTTGTAACCTGCCAAAAAGTCATATTTGAAGGTGTCAATTCTATCCGTCATCAGGAGGAAATTAAACGCAGTAAATGAAACCACGAGCAACAGTAATATCCAGACTAGAATAATAATTAGAGTCGATAAGTTAGACTTGCCTTTCTCAGCATTGGTCGGATTATTGTCATAATTTCTGTTATTATTATCATAATATGGCTGAGCGGTATTTGGCGAATAACCTCGTGAATTATATGGTGAATAATTGAGAGGATCCAAGTTGTTTTGATCTGTATCGATTTTGATTTGGAATTCTGACGTGACAAATTCATCTTGAACTACAACTTTATTGCCACAGTTACCACAAAAGGCATCAGTGGGAGACAATTCTGCTCCGCATTTTTTGCATTTCATTTCAAATTAAGCTCCTTTTATCAATATAACAATAAAATACCATATAAAAATTCTTTTTTCAATGTTTTTTTAAAATTATTGAAAAATGATATCCATTATTATTTGAAAACAGCTACGATAATGATATTTTCGAAACCCGCTTTGTGCTTCTTTTTGTAATTAAGATTTATGAGAATTTCGTCGTCATAAACGACTACGCTGTTTACGAATCTGTCAATCAGTGCTCTGCGACCTTCAAGCGTATTTGTATCAATATTTCTGAAACTCATTATGCAGAACATTATCTGTTCATATGAGTAGGTTGGCTTTTTGATTTCTTCCTGAATTATGCTCAATTCAAGTTTTCTCTTTGTTTCCTCAAGATCATCAAGTCTTCGCTTGATTGATTTGCCGTTGTCGTACCGTGTAAAAATTTCGAGTGGTATAGCACCGGGTCAATCAAGATATTCTGCTCGATGTCGGAATAATATCCGAGCCGAAGTGTTCCGAGTGATTTTGAAAAAATCGCAATAACACTTTCGGGAAAGATTTGAAGCTTTTTCTGACGAGATGTATAATTACGCCCTTATCAAAGGATTTTTTCAAATATGAATTTATTTTGTTGCCATATTTGATTTCAGGGATTATAATAAAAGTGAAAAATTTTTCAAAAAATTTTGTTACATTTCGAAATTTCGGTGACTACATAATGAGGGCTGATGAAAGGAGTGAGGATAATGAGTGAAAAGAAGCGAGCCGACGCATTACTGCAGGAATGTTACGGTCAATACCGCATCAAGCTTTTCAACTATTGTCTTTCACGCCTTGACGGTTCACGGGAGGCTGCAGACGACTGTGTTCAGGAAGCCTTTATTGTTTTTTACGATAAACTGCTTGAGGGCGAGCAGTTTGAAAATCCGAGAGCTTTTCTCTACCGCACGGCGGATAACTTCGTTAAGCGGCAAAAGCAAAAGATCGCAGAAGAACAGCGGCGACGGGTTCCGCTTGAAGATGTTGCCGATATCGGCGTTGTCGATGATGAATACGCCGAGCGGCTTGCGCTTATCGATTATGACGAATGTGCAAAAATACTTATCAATCTGCTGACCGACGAAGAAAAGCAGATTTACGATTTGCGGTATGTCCGCAGAATCGGCGTTGAGGAGCTTGCCGAAAAGCTCGGAATTTCAAGACCTGCCGCATCGATGCGGCTTATGCGACTACGAAACAAGATTAAAGATATGGTTTATTCTTTTGATATTGAAAAGGAAGGAGGCTGACGAAATGATGACAGTAAGCAGAGAAATACTCATGCACCCCGATTTTATAAATAACCTTGCGGATGAGCTTTGCGAAATGCTGGAAGCCCTTATTGACGCTGAATTTGAAAAGGGCGACGATACGGATTTTGACTTTATTGACGAATGTGCAGATGCGATAAACGCAATCCGTTCGGGCGACAGCGCACAGGTTCTTCCCATAATCTCACGCAAAGAATTTTTGAAAAAGCTCGGTATCAAGGGAGAAAGAAGAATAAAAATTGCCGTTGCCGCATGTGCGGCGATTGCGCTTTTGATTATCGCAGGCACTCAGATTGAAGTCAGAAAAGATATTTCAATCGCAGAAGCATTTTCGGGCTTCATTTCGGAACTTTTCGGAGAAAACCGGCAGGTTGAATTGACAACCTCTCAGCCTGAAACGACAGCCGAGCTCATAACCCGGGAGTCTGAGGTCATTGTCGGAATCAGCGTTGAAACCACTCTCGAATTTAAGGATGAATATTATGTCGGCGAAAAGTTTTCGCCAAACGGAATCAAGGTTTTTGCCGAATATTCAAACGGTATCAGAAAACCCGTTCCGCCGGGTGAGTACACCGCCGAAGCCGCCGAGGATTTCGGAACCCAGCCGAGATATGAAACGGTAACCGTTAGGTCAAACGGCTTTGAGCAGGAGATAAAAGTCAGAGTTATCGAGAGCCTGTCAACGAAAAAGCTCAATTCGATTTATGCCGTTTTCCCGGAAGATTATGATTTCACGGCGAAAGATCTGAACAACATCGACCTTTCGGAAATGCAGGTTTATGCGGTTTACAGCGACGGCAG
>JBJEQC010000201.1:0-11515 GCA_051881555.1 Acutalibacteraceae bacterium | reverse complement strand
TTTTAACGCAGTTCAGGCGAAAATAGACCGTTTTAAACCATATCGGGTTCAACTCCCATCACCTTAAGGAGAGTGAGAAAATGAATATTCTGTTTGTCTGCACGGGCAACACCTGCCGCAGTCCAATGGCTGAGGGCATTTTCAGAAAAATGATTGAAGAAAAGAAGCTTGACGGCATCGAATGTTCAAGCGCAGGGCTTTTTGCAATGACGGGCGACGAGGTAACGCCGAATTCCGTCAAGGCGTGCGAACGCTTCGGCGTTGATATATCAAAGCACAGAGCAAGAAGAATAACCGCTCCTTTGCTTGACGAAACCGACAGATTTGTCTGCATGACCTTCGAACACGCCGCAAGTTTGTCACTTTATGTTCCGCAGGGGAAAATAATCGTCCTCGGCGGCGGAATCCCCGACCCTTACGGCGGCGATCTTGAAACCTATATCCGCTGTGCAAATTTTATAAAAACCGCTTTGACGGCGCAGTTTGACGAAATAACGGCGGTGACGGAGAAATGAATTATTCAGTTGAAGCCTTGACGGCTGAGCTTGTTCCGCAGGCGGCGAAGCTTGAATCGGAGTGTTTTTCTTCCCCGTGGAGCGTGGAATCGCTGACGAGTGAAACAGAAAAAGATAATTCGCATTTTCTTGCGGCGGTTTCGGGCGGAGAACTGCTCGGCTATATCGGAGTTCAGGAGATAGTCGGCGAAGCCTATATAACAAATGTTGCCGTTTTCGGCAGATACCGCCGATGCGGAATCGGCAGAGCCTTGCTCAAGAGCGCATGTGACGGAGCAAAAATGCGAAAATGCGAATTTATAACGCTCGAAGTCAGAGAAAGCAACAAAAATGCGATTGCGCTTTATGAAAGCGAGGGCTTTGAAAAAGCGGGAGTCAGAAAAAATTATTATTCCTTACCGACTGAAAACGGTATCATCTACACAAAATATTTTCAATATCAGGAGAGAGTCAAAAATGAAGATTCTGGCGATTGAATCATCGTGTGACGAAACAGCCGCATCGGTTGTTGAGGACGGCAGAAAGGTTTTGTCAAGTGTAATAGCCTCTCAGGTCAGCGAGCATATTATATACGGAGGAGTAGTGCCCGAAATAGCGTCAAGAATGCACGCTCAGGCGATAAGCGGCGTTGTTTCAAAGGCAATGAGTGACGCAGGGCTCGGCTTCGGCGATATCGACGCCATAGCCGTGACCTACGCCCCGGGACTTATCGGTGCTCTGCTTGTGGGCGTTAATTTTGCAAAAGGGCTTGCCTATTCAACGGGTCTGCCCCTTGTGCCCGTTCATCATCTGCGTTCCCACATTGCGGCGAATTATATTTCTCATCCCGAGCTTGAACCTCCGTTCCTCTGCCTTGTTGTGTCGGGCGGTCACAGCCACATTGTTGCGGTTAACGACTACACGGATTTTTCGGTTATCGGCAGAACGAGAGACGATGCGGCGGGCGAATGCATGGATAAATCCGCAAGGGCAATGGGTCTGCCTTATCCCGGAGGCGTGAATCTCGACAAAATCAGCAAAGACGGAAATCCGGAGCTTTATAAGCTCCCTCATCCTCATGTTGACGGGGGAGAATATGATTTCAGCTTTTCGGGGCTTAAAACCGCAGTTGTCAATATTATCCATAATGCTTCTCAGAAAGGCGAGCAGATAAGCGTGCCCGACCTCGGCGCGTGCTGCATTGAAACCGTTGCCGACTGCCTTGTCAAGAATACAGTCAGGGCGGCGGAGAATTTCGGATTCAGAAAAATTGCGCTTGCGGGAGGAGTATCGGCAAACTCACGCCTCAGAGCAAGAATGGGCAAGGTCTGCGCCGAGAGAGGATGGGAGCTTTTCATGCCCGAGCTTTCGCTTTGCGGCGACAATGCGGCCATGGTCGGCTCGCAGGGTTATTTTGAGTTCAAAAGCGGAAATATTGCAGGATTGGAGCTTAACGCTTTCGCCACGATGCCGATTGACGAATAAAATACATAGATTTTGAAATAAAAATGAATTTTTTTAAACATTTTGTTGCAAAATCTTGACTTTACAAAAATGCGTGGTATAATTACAATGGGTGAGGTTGAAAAAGAGATTGAGTGCCGCTGTCAACAGGCACAAAATCGCCTTTTTTTGCCTCGGAATTTTGTTAAATTTTGTTATGTTTCCGTGACGAAAGGAGAAAGATTATGGAAAATATGACTTCTAATAAAAGCGTTCTTTCGTGGATTAACGAAAAAATTGATCTCGTTAAGCCCGATAAGGTCGTCTGGATTGACGGCAGCGACGAGCAGATTGAACAGCTCCGTGCCGAGGCTTGCGAAACAGGCGAAATGATAAAGCTCAATCAGGAGCTTCTTCCCGATTGCTATCTTCATCGCACCGCCGTTAACGATGTTGCGAGAGTTGAGGGCAGAACCTTTATCTGCGCTCCCACAAAAGAGGAAGCAGGCCCCACAAACAATTGGATGGATCCCGCAGAAGCTTACAAAATGCTCTATGATATCGCAAAGGACAGCTACAAGGGCAGAACCATGTATGTTATTCCCTATTCAATGGGTCCCGTCGGTTCAAAGTTTTCAAAGATCGGCATTGAGCTGACCGATTCAATCTATGTTGTTCTCAACATGGCTATTATGACAAGAGTCGGCACCAAGGTTCTTGAAGCTCTCGGTGACAGCGACGATTGGGTAAGAGGTCTCCATTGCAAGTGCGACATCGACGAAGAAAAGAGATATATCTGCCAGTTCCCGCAGGATAACACCATTATTTCCGTTAACTCCGGTTACGGCGGAAACGTTCTTCTCGGCAAAAAGTGCTTCGCTCTCAGAATTGCTTCCTATCAGGGCAAAAACGAGGGCTGGCAGGCTGAGCATATGCTCATTCTCGGCCTCCAGAAGCCCAACGGCGAAATCAAATACATCTGTGCGGCGTTCCCCTCAGCCTGCGGCAAGACCAACCTTGCAATGCTTATTCCTCCCGAGGGATATTATAAGGACGGCTACCGTGTTTGGTGCGTAGGCGACGATATTTCATGGATCAGAAAGGGCGAGGACGGCAGACTTTACGCCATCAACCCCGAGAACGGCTTCTTCGGCGTTGCTCCCGGAACCAACGAAAAATCCAACCCCAACGCTCTTGCTTCAACAAAGAAGGGCACTATCTTCACGAATGTTGCTCTTAATCTTGATAATAACACCGTTTGGTGGGAAGGTCTTGACAAGAATCCGCCCGAGAACGCAATCGAGTGGAAAGGCAATCCCTGGAACGGCAAGACAAGCGAGGAGAAAGGCGCTCATCCCAACAGCCGCTTCACCGCTCCCGCAAAGAACTGCCCCTGCATCAGCCCCGAGTTTGAGAATCCCAACGGTGTTCCCATTTCGGCATTCGTATTCGGCGGCAGAAGAGCAAAGCTTGCTCCGCTGGTTTATCAGTCAAGAGATTGGAACCACGGCGTATTCGTCGGCTCAATCATGGCTTCCGAGACAACGGCGGCGGCTTCGGGCGCAGTTGGCGTTGTAAGGCGTGACCCCATGGCTATGCTTCCGTTCTGCGGCTACAACATGGCTGATTATTGGCAGCATTGGATTGATATCGGCGCTTCTCTCGACCCCGAGAAGGCTCCCAAGATCTTCAATGTTAACTGGTTCCGCAAGGATGACGAAGGCAACTTCCTGTGGCCGGGATTCGGCGATAACCTCCGTGTTCTTGATTGGATTATCGACCGCTGTGAGGGCAAGGTTGACGCTGTTGAAACTCCCATCGGCTATGTTCCCAAGGCTGAGGATATTAACCTCAAGGGAATCGAGGACGAGGTCAGCGATGCTCAGCTTAAAGAAATCCTCAGCGTTGATCCCGAGCTCTGGAAAGAAGAGGTTAAGGGTATCGAAGAATTCTACGCTAAGTTTGACAGACTTCCCGCAACTCTCAAAGAGGAGCTTGAAACCCTCAAAGCGAATATCAACAAATAATTCAATTTGCATATGCGAAAAGCGGCTTGTATCTATCCACCGATACAAGCCGTTTTTGAATACTTACAGAAAAACACCCCGACGGTTCCGGGAATCCGAAACTGTCGGGGTGAATCGTTATATTAATTGAATTGCTCAGCCTTTTTTGCTTTCGTCATCTTTCTTTTTGCCTGTGCTTGAAGCAATTTTGTTAAGGAGCGTGGTTAAGACGATAAGCACGCCCATAACTATCATTATGCAGAGCATTCCTTTTCCCATGTAGGAAAGATTGTAAATAAAATTCATAGGTTCCATATTTATTCTCTCCTTACTTCATGAAGAAATTGAGTATCAGACCGCCTGCGATAACAGACGCAATCTGACCCGAAACGTTAACGCCGATTGACTGCATGAGCAGGAAGTTCTGAGGATCTTCCTGAAGACCCATTTTGTGAACGATTCTGCCGGACATCGGGAACGCCGAAATACCCGCCGCACCGATCATCGGGTTAATCTTCTTGTCCTTTTTAAGGAACAGGTTGATGAATTTTGCGAACAGAACGCCGCCTGCGGTGTCAAAGATAAATGCGATAAGTCCGAGGAAGAGGATGAGCAGAGTCTCTTTCTTGAGGAACTGCTCCGCCTGCATTTTTGAAGCGATTGTGATGCCGAGGAAAATGGTGACAAGGTTTGCAAGAACCTTTTGAGCCGTTTCCGAAAGCGAATCAAGAACTCCGCATTCACGGATGAGGTTGCCGAACATCAGGAAGCCGACAAGGCTGACCGAAGCGGGAGCAACAAAGCCTGCGATGATGGTAATAACAATCGGGAAAAGAATCTTTGTGATCTTCTTAACCTCTTTGGGCTTATAGGGCATACGGATCAAACGCTCTTTCTTGGTGGTGAGCAGCTTGATAACGGGCGGCTGAATTATGGGAACAAGCGCCATGTATGAATATGCCGCAACCATAATTGCGCCGAGATACTGTGAATTGAGCTTCTGAGCAACAACGATTGAGGTCGGGCCGTCTGCGGCGCCGATGATGGCGATTGAAGCCGCGTCGTTGATGGGGAAGAATACCGAAGCAAGGCAGAGCGTGAAGAAAATGCCGAACTGAGCCGCAGCGCCGAAAATCATAAGCTTCGGGTTTGAGAGCAGCGGGCCGAAATCGATCATTGCACCGATGCCGATAAACAAAATGAGCGGGAACAGCTCGTTGGTGATACCGGCGTCAAACAAAACGCTCAGAGCGCCGCGCTCGACCGCATCGCCGACCATCTGGTCGATTGCGCCCGAAAGGGGCAGGTTAACGAGGATTGCGCCGAAGCCGAGAGGGAGCAGGAGAGTAGGCTCCATTTCCTTCTTAATGGCAAGGTAGATAAGCAATCCGCCGAGCAGGCACATGACAAGCTGCTGCCATGTGAAATTAAATAAGTTTTCAAAAAGAAATTCCATTACATGACCTCTCTGTTCTTTGAACTTGTCTATAATAACTCGTTGCTTTATAAGCCGAGCAAAAAGAGATAGTAATATTTGATTTTTCTTTCTATGCCTTTCAGAAAACAAAATCAAAAACAATTTTACCATATTCTTTGAAAAATGCAAGTATCTGACACGCATTTTATTAAATAATTTTAATACATTATTAATATTTCGCATTTTACCGACCGTTTTATGAAAAACAGAGAAAGCAAAAAATTTTCATAAAAGCTCAAATTACCTATTGACAAGGTAGGAATTATGTGATAACATAATACCAACCTAACAGGTAGGTGGTAAAAATGAGTAAACACAAGAAGATATTATTTGAGAAGCTCGTAAGAGCCAATTTCCGTTTCGGACGAATGTGCTGTTGTTTGTGAAAATTCCGTTAAACTTCAACCACATTCAATAATGAAAGGAAATAATAATTATGTCAGAATATAAATTTGAAACTCTCCAGCTTCATGTCGGTCAGGAGACTGCCGACCCCGCAACCGATTCAAGAGCCGTTCCCATTTACGCAACAACCTCCTATGTTTTTCATGACTGCGCCCATGCGGCGGCAAGATTCGGCTTGCAGGATGCAGGCAACATTTACGGCAGACTGACAAACAGCACTCAGGATGTTTTTGAAAAGAGAATAGCCGCTCTTGAGGGCGGCGTTGCGGCTCTTGCTCTTGCTTCGGGAGCTGCGGCCATTAATTACACTCTCCAGGCTCTCGCTCAGAACGGCGGCCACATTGTTGCTCAGAAGACGATTTACGGCGGCAGCTACAATCTGCTTGCCCACACCTTGCCCGGCTTCGGAATAACCGCAAGCTTTGTTAATATCCATAACCTCGCAGAGGTTGAAAATGCGATTCAGGAAAATACAAGGGCAATTTATATTGAAACTCTCGGCAATCCCAACAGCGATATTCCCGATATTGATGCACTTTCGGAGCTTGCTCACAAGCACGGTCTGCCCCTCGTTGTTGACAACACCTTCGGCACGCCTTATCTTATCAGACCGATTGAGCACGGCGCTGATGTCGTTGTTCATTCCGCAACCAAATTCATCGGCGGCCATGGAACAACCCTCGGCGGAATCATTGTTGATTCGGGCAAATTCGACTGGGCGGCTTCGGGCAATTATCCCGCAATCGCCGCTCCGAATCCCAGCTATCACGGCGTAACCTTTACCGAGGCTGTGGGCGCAGCCGCTTTCGTGACTTATATCAGAGCGGTTCTGCTCCGTGACACGGGCGCATGCATTTCTCCGTTTGCGGCTTTCCTGCTTCTTCAGGGAACCGAAACCCTTTCTCTGAGAATTGAACGCCACGCCGAGAACACCAAAAAGGTTGTTGAATATCTTTCAAATCATCCTCTTGTTGAGAAAGTCAACCACCCGTCGCTTCCCGATCATCCCGACCATGCACTTTATGAAAAATATTTCCCGAACGGCGGAGCGTCGATATTCACATTTGAGATTAAAGGCGGCGTTGAGAACGCTCATAAATTCATCGATAACCTAAAAATCTTCTCTCTGCTTGCCAATGTTGCGGATGTCAAGAGCCTTGTAATTCATCCCGCAACAACAACCCACAGCCAGCTCACCGAGGAGGAGCTTGCCGACCAGGGCATCACTCCCGGCACAATCAGACTTTCAATCGGCACGGAACATATTGACGATATAATCGCAGACCTTGAAAACGGTTTTGCGGCAATAAAATAAGATAAACAGGAGATAATTATTATGTCAAAGATATATAAAACAGCTGATGAGCTTATCGGAAAGACTCCGCTTCTTGAACTCACACACATTGAAAAAGAATTAGGACTTAAAGCAAAAATCGTTGCAAAGCTTGAATATTTCAACCCCGCAGGCTCTGTTAAAGACAGAGTTGCAAAGGCAATGATTGATGACGCAGAGGCGAGCGGAAAGCTCAAGCCAAATTCGGTTATCATTGAGCCGACAAGCGGCAACACGGGCATCGGCCTTGCGGCTGTTGCGGCGGCAAGAGGCTACAGAATCATTATCGTAATGCCCGACACCATGTCGGTTGAACGCCGTCAGCTTATGAAGGCTTACGGCGCAGAGCTTGTGCTCAGCGAGGGCGCAAAGGGAATGAAAGGAGCAATCGCAAAGGCAAACGAGCTTGCCGCAGAGATTCCCGACAGCTTTATTCCGGGTCAGTTTGTCAATCCCGCCAATCCCAAGGCTCACAGAGATACCACAGGCCCCGAAATCTATGAGGACACCGAAGGCGAGGTTGATATCTTCGTTGCGGGCGTCGGCACGGGCGGAACGGTTACGGGCGTCGGCGAATATCTGAAATCGAAAAAATCAACCGTCAAAGTTGTTGCGGTTGAGCCTGCAACCTCGGCAGTGCTTTCAACGGGAGTTGCCGGAGCGCATAAGATTCAGGGAATCGGCGCAGGCTTTGTTCCCGAGGTTCTCAACACATCTGTTTATGACGAAATCATCACGGTTTCAAACGAGGACGCATTTGCAACCGGAAAGCTTATCGGCAAAAAGGAAGGCGTTCTTGTCGGAATATCATCGGGCGCCGCAGCGTGGGCAGCAATTGAGCTTGCAAAACGCCCCGAAAATGAGGGCAAAACAATTGCGGTTCTGCTCCCCGATACGGGCGACAGATACCTGTCAACTCCTCTTTTTGCCGATTGATAATTAAAACCAACCAAAACGAAAGGAACCTTTGCAATGAGAATATATGCCGATAATGCCGCGACAACCAAGATGAGCAAGGCGGCAATAAATGCGATGGTGCCGTATTTTGACGAGATTTACGGCAATCCGTCAAGCCTTCATTCGGACGGTCAGAGGGCGGCGGAGGTGCTTTTCGGCGCAAGAGAACGCATCGCAAAATGCATCGGATGCTCGGCTAAGGAAATAACCTTTACCTCGGGCGGAAGCGAGGCTGATAATCAGGCTATCGTTTCCGCTGCGAGGGCGGGAGAGAGAAAAAATAAAAAGCATATTATTTCAACCGTAATAGAGCATCATGCGGTTCTGCATACGCTTGAATCGCTTGAAAAACAAGGCTTTGAGATAACGCTTCTGCCCGTGAGCGGAGACGGCTTCGTGACCGCCGGTCAGGTGAAAGCGGCAATCCGACCTGACACATGTCTTGTCACCGTCATGTATGCCAACAACGAAATCGGAACGGTTCAGCCCGTTGAAAAAATCGGCAGGGTGTGCAGAGAAAGCGGCGTTTTGTTCCATACCGACGCTGTTCAGGCGGCAGGACATCTGAAAATCGATGTTGAAAAGCAAAATATAGACATGTTGTCGCTCTCGGCTCATAAATTCCACGGGCCGAAAGGAATCGGAGTGCTTTATTCCAAAAAGGGCATCCGTCTTGAAAATATTATCTACGGCGGAGGGCAGGAGAGAGGAAAAAGAGCGGGAACCGAAAATATACCCGCAGTTATGGGCATGACGGCGGCTCTTGAGGACGCTTGTGCAAAAATTGATGAAAACGCCGTTAATATTTCCGTTCTGAGAGACAGGCTTATTGACGGGCTTTCAAAAATTCCTCATTCCGTTCTGAATGGCGGCAGGGAAAACCGTCTGCCGGGCAATGTCAACTTCTGCTTTGAGGGCATCGAGGGCGAATCGCTTCTGCTTCTGCTCGATGACAAGGGAATTTCCGCTTCGTCAGGCTCTGCGTGCACTTCGGGTTCGCTTGACCCGAGCCATGTTCTGCTTGCTTTGGGCAGACCGCATGAAATAGCCCACGGCTCTCTGCGTATTTCTCTCGGCGATGAAAATACCGCCGATGAGGTCGATTATATAATCAAGGCAACCGCCGAAGTGGTTGATTATCTGAGAAAAATGTCTCCCGTGTGGAGCGATCTTGAGGCCGGGAAAAGAGAATTTATTATTAAGTGAGGATTCACCATGGCTTTATACAGCGAAACAGTAATGGATCATTTCCGCAATCCGAGAAATGTCGGCGTTATCGAAAATGCAGACGGAATCGGCCAGGTCGGCAACGCCAAATGCGGCGATATAATGAAAATCTATCTGAAAATCAAAGATGATATAATTGAAGATGTAAAATTTGAAACCTTTGGCTGCGGTTCGGCGATTGCGTCAAGCTCAATGGCAACCGAGATGATAAAGGGCAAGCCGCTTTCACAGGCTCTGACCCTCACCAATAAGGCTGTTGCCGAGGCTCTCGACGGACTGCCTGCTCACAAGCTTCATTGTTCGGTGCTTGCCGAGGAAGCAATCAAATCCGCAATCAAGGATTATTACGATAAAAACGGAATCGAATACGATCATTCCCGGTTCCCCGACTGCGAAAGCTGCGGTCATTGTTGCGAAACTTAAAGATGAAAGCGCTTATCGCCATGAGCGGCGGCGTTGATTCAAGCCTTGCCGCAAAGCTGACCGCAGACAGCGGATTTGAATGTATCGGCTGCACGATGAAGCTTTATGATAACGTGGATGCGGGAGTTGAACGCTCCCGCACCTGCTGTTCTCTCGATGATGTTGAGGATGCAAGAAGCGTTGCTTATCAGCTCGGAATGCCCTTTTATGTGTTTAATTTCACAAAGGAATTTAAAGAAACGGTTATCCGCAAGTTCGTTGACAGCTATGAAAACGGAAAAACGCCGAATCCGTGCATCGACTGCAACCGATATATGAAATTTGACAGGCTGTTAAAGCGTGCCGAGGTTCTCGGCTGTGAATTTGTCGTCACGGGTCACTATGCGAGAATTGAGAAGTGCCGGGATAAATATGTTCTCAAAAAAGCCGTTGATTTGACCAAGGATCAGAGTTATGTGCTCTATTCTTTGACCCAAAGTCAGCTTGCGCATATCCGCTTTCCGCTCGGAGGTCTGAGAAAGACCGAGGTTCGTGCGCTTGCGGAGCAAATCGGCTTTGTGAACGCCGCAAAGCCCGACAGCCAGGATATATGCTTTGTGCCGAACGGCGATTATGCCGCCGCAGTCGAACGCTTTGCGGGCAAAGCCCCCGAGGGAGATTTTATTGACATTAACGGCAATGTGCTCGGCAGACACAGCGGAATAATTCACTATACTGTCGGTCAGCGCAAGGGCTTGGGCATCTCGTTCGGCGAGCCTATGTATGTCTGCAAAATATGCCCGGATAACCGAACGGTTACGCTCGGCAGGAATGAAGATTTATTTTCGGGCGAAGCGGATGCGGAGGATTTCAACTGGATATCGGGCGAAGTTCCGAAAGAAGCGTTGCGGTGCAGCGTTAAAATCCGTTACCGTCAGCAGGAACAGCCTGCCGAGGTTATCCCAACGGGGAAAGACACGGTTCATATCATTTTTGACGAGCCGCAAAGGGCAGTTACGCCCGGTCAGGCGGCGGTGCTTTATGACGGAGAGGTTGTTCTCGGCGGCGGCACGATAGTCTGAACAGGGGCAGAGGATTGTTTCTCGTTAAATCGGGGAGAAAAAAAACAGGAGGCATAAAACGGTGATAGTTTCAACAAGGGGAAGATATGCTCTCAGGGTAATGATAGATCTTGCGGAAAACAGCGACGGCGGTTTCATTCCGATGAAGACCATTGCCGAACGGCAGGAAATATCGCTGAAATATCTGGAGCGTATTCTGCCGACGCTGACTAAAAATCATCTTGTCGAGGGCGTTCAGGGCAAAAACGGCGGCTATCGGCTTTGCCGAAAGCCCGAGGAATACAAAATCGGCGAGATTCTGCGCCTGACCGAGGGTGGTTTTGCGCCCGTTGCATGCCTTGAATGCGGAGCAGAGCCGTGCTCAAGGTCTGCGGAATGCAGAACCTTGCCCGTCTGGAGCAATCTTCAGAAATTGATAAATGATTATTTTGACGGCGTCACAATCGCCGATCTTATGAAAAAAGAATAATCCGCCGCATCCGTGCGAGCGGCTAAAAAAACGCCCGAGAAGAAGAATCTTCCCGAGCGCTTTTTTTATAATCTTTTGAAAGGTCAGTCATTCAAAATGCTTTCAGCTTCTAAAATCCGATTTATACAGCCGTGCTTTGAAAGCTCATCTGCAACCATTGTTTCATTCGTTTCCTCTGCATATTTCACTATTTCTCTGAGGTATGTTACATCTTCGCTCT
>JBJEQC010000200.1:0-11569 GCA_051881555.1 Acutalibacteraceae bacterium | reverse complement strand
ATATTTCCAGAGTTCTCGGATTTCCTTACCACTTTCTTTTTATCATGCCTCCTTTATGCAGAAAGTAAACCGTGCGTTATCCTCATACCAAAGAGGGAAGTTTGTGCCCCACACATTGTTCTGAAGCACAAATGCAACGCCGTCCTTTTCAAGGCTTTCGATTTTGTTGTCATATTCAAGGATTTTTCCTCTCCCGACCGATACAATCGGAGAATGATAATTGCAGATTTCAAAATTCCCGCCGTTGTTTGCAAAAACGCATTTTTCAACTGCGTGAAGATTTCTGCCGCCCATCGAAACCGTGCTCTTATAATCGATTTCTCTGCCGAGCTTTATCAAAGAGAGACTGTCGGCGGCGGGATAAAGATGCAGGAAAATCGCCTCCGTCAAGCGGCTTGCGTCCTTGCCGCACCATAAAACATCAAATTTCAGCCCGTCTTTATCCAAGGTATATATAACCTGAACCTCTCGCGGTGCACCCGCCTGCTCGCAAAGAGCCTTGTCGCATCGAAGGTCTGCGGCAATTCGGATTTGATTTTCTTTCTCCGAAATGTGAGCGCCCGTCATTTTATAATAGAATCTGCCTGCGGGGTACTTGCCGTCGGCATATTTCAACAGCGGTCTGCAAAAATCGGGGTAAGCCCATGCGCCGTTACGGTCAACATTGCGGGAATAATGTGAATACCAGAAATCATAATCCTTGCTTGTGAAAATTCGGTATTCAAGCAGGGGATTGTTGTTTTTATGAATAATTTCAGCACCACGGAAGGTCAGACTGCCTATTCCGCCGAATTCATTGAGTTCAAGTTCGTAATCCGAGAATTTCACGGTGCCCGAATACTCCCTGTCAGCCGAATAATCCTCAGTATGCTTCGGAATCAGCCTGCCGAGCGCTTCTTCAGCCTGCGCTCTGTGAGCTTCGGTCAGACAGCTTAAAGCCTTGTTTATGTAATCTCTCTGCTCCTGCCAGCTTTTTTCAATCACGCTGTAAGCCCGCTTTTTTCCGGCACCTACCGCTCTGAAAACAATGCCTTTCGGAAAGCCCCTGAGCGGGTGCCTGACCGTAACATTATCTCTTATCCTTGCTTTTCGGAAATCACGCTTGAGATAGTTTTCATAATCGGCAAGATAGGTTTTTGAATCCATGCCGCAGGTGTGCTCGCCGATGCAAAGGAGTGCGTCCGAAAAGCCTTTGTATTCATCGCCCGTTCTGACCATATCTCCGTTTGCAAGCCATTGTCTTTTAAGGCTCATAAGCTCTCTCAAAGCAGCCGATTTGTATGGGTCGGATGAGCTGCCGTGAATCCAGGAGTCGCCTATCTCGTTTTCAACCACGGGGAGCTTGTCCTTTATCTTCCACATAATCTCGGCAAAATCGTCAAGAGTGCCTGCGCTCACCTCATAGTCCGGATATTTGTTCTCTATTTTTGAAAGCATTTCCTTGGCTTTTTCGGGAGACGGAGCCCCCGAGTTATCAAGCGTATGGTCAAACCAAAGTATTTCATCTGCAAACTCGCATTTGAAAGCGCCGCCGTATTCTCCCGAATAAATAACAACGATTTCGCTCTCTCCGCATTTCCACAGAAAGCATTCGGGAACCTCGGGCACGGCGGATGCGCCGTTAACGCCTATATGCAAAAGCTTGATTCCGTGCTTTGCCAAGAGCGGAACTATAGCCTTGGTGTGTCCGGGAACATCGGTCATTTTTGCCGAAACGGTCTTTCTTCCCCTTATTCCGTCAATTTCATCGACTATCGAAAGCCCGTAATCAAAGGTCTCTTCGTCAAAAACCTCAGAATGAGTCGTGAAAGGCATTGCGTGGGGAACGATATTGCCCGATTTCATCGCATTAATCAGCTTTGCTCTTTTGATTTCGTCGGAATCGTGAAGCGCTTCCTTGATTATCCATGAACCCGTTGTCCAGACAAAGCTTTTTTTGCTCTCGGTGTTAACCTTTTCGGCAAGGCTGACGGCGGAGGGAATGTATTCGTCAATATATTTGCGGCGAATGTTCTCTGCATAATCCGTAAAGCCCAGATCAAGATGAGTTTTTGAAACAACATAAACTTTTTTCATATGTTTTCCTCCCGTGCTATGCCGTAAAGCATAAAATCAAGCAGTTTTTCAATACTTTTCTCATGTGCGATGAAAGCAGAGTCAAAGCTTTCTGCCGAAGCATTTCCGCCGTTCAGATAGCCGTTTAAGATGTTTTGAAGCAGGGAATAGTATTCCAATGCGTCATTCTTTGAAACACCCTTGCGAAGCTCGATTCCGTCAATCGCACGCAGATATACTTTTTTATTGAACTCATAAAACCTGCTTCTGATGTCATTCAGCTTTTTTGAAAATTCTGAGTTGTCAGTCAGCACATCGGCAAAAATAAGCCGTCTGTAATAAGGATTTTCCGAAAAGAATTTGTATCTTTCTTTCATATAGAGCTTAAAATCCGTTCCGAAATCCTTGCCGCTCATGTAAGCGATAAATCCGTTAACGGCTTCTTCAACACAGCAGAGATACAAATCCTCTTTGCCGCCGAAGTTATGATAAATAAGCCCTTTTGAAATGCCGTGGTTCTGACAGATCTGATTGACCGCCGCACCGTCAAAGCCGTAAAGGGCAAATTCTTCGGTTGCGGCTTTGGTTATTTTACTTTTTGTGATTTCTGTTTTGAGGTTTTTTTCCATAAATCGACTTGCCCTCTCATTCTTTTCCTTTTTTTATTGACAAAGCGGTCAATAATGGTTATAATACCATTAATGACCGAGCGGTCAATAATAGTATATTCCTAATTCAAGCCGGTGTCAACCTTTTGTTTGGGAATATAAGTAAGCAGGGGGTATTCCTGAAAATGAAAATCAATCTCAAGGACAAAAACACAAAAGAGATACTCATGTTTTCTCTTTTGCCGTTTGGCACAAGCACGCTCTACACCTTGATAGGAACGGCGCTGAACATGTATTTCACCGATGTTCTCGGCCTTTCACTTGCGATGACGAGCATTGTGCTTTCGGCAACGAAAATCTGGGACGCAATCAACGACCCGCTCATGGGAATGATTGTTGATAAAACCCACACCAAAAACGGTAAATGCCGTCCTTACATATTGTGGATGAGCGGCCCTGCCATTATTGCAACCGCTATCCTGTTTGCTCCCGTTAACTTCGGTCAAAAAGGCAATTTTATCTATGCAATTGTTGCATATCTGATTTACTACACCGTTTACACCGCCCTTGATATTCCTTATCAGGGCTTGACTCCTCTCGTTTTCCCCGAGGATAAACAGCGCGTTAAAGCCGTTTCTTTCAGCAACATTATCGGCTCGCTCGGCACGGTTCTGCCCTCCGTTCTTTTCTTCACGGTTGCAGGCTTCTGGGGCAGAGAAAACCAAAAAGAAGGCTATTTCGGAGCGGCGATTATTTTCGGCGTTATGGCCGCAGTGCCCATGTTTATCTCTTACTTCGGCATTAAAGAAAAAATCTATATCCCGCCGAGAAAAGATAAATATGTTGACGGCTTGAAAATAGTAATGAAGGATAAAAAATTCATCTGCCTTGTAATTGCGGTATTCTTCTCGTCTCTCGTAAATCTCGGCGCAATGTTCCTCCCGTATTTTGCAAAGTGGAACTGTGCGGGCGTTATCCCGATAGATTCTCTGTGCGCTTGGATTCACAACACCTTCGGATTAAATATTCAGCTCACAAGCGAGGGACTTTTAACTCCGCTTCTTCAGATCGGCAGCGGTCTTTCATACATGCTGTCAATGGCTCTGGTGCCTGTTTTCCTTAAAAAGATGGATAAGAAAACGCTTTGGATCGGCGTTTCGCTCGCAGGCATTGTTGCGGATATCCTTTGCTTCGTAATCGGCGTTTGGATTGTACCTTACAACACCGTTGCAGGCGCAATTGTTTACACGGTTCTGAGATTCTTCACAAACTTCCCCGTCGGAATAATGACCGTTCTGCTTATTGCAATGTTCTCCGATGTTGTTGATGACCTTGAAATGAAAACCGGAAAGAGACTTGAAGGCACGGTATTCTCATTCAGAAGCCTTGTCGGCAAAATTTCCTATGCGATATTCAATGTTATCATGCTGAATGTTGTTGATAAATTCGGATATAACGCAGACCTTATGTCAAAGCTTACCAATAATCTTGCAAAGCCGCTTATTCAGAGCACCACAACGGCAACGGTTATCGGAGGCGTTGACTACACCCTGCTTCTGAATGTTATATTCTTTATGCTTACCGCTCTGGGAGCAATCGGCCTGCTTCTTCAGGCAATACCCATGTTCTTCTATAAATTCGACGAAAAAGCTCAGGACGAAAAGCTGAAAGCCTTCAGAGCCGAAAAAGAACAGAGAGCAAGAGAAGAACTGAACGCCGCATTGAGCGGCAGTCAGGGCTGAGAACATTCCGAGACTGTCGCAATAGGAAAAAGCTGCAAAAAACGAAAAAAATTATGGCTTGTGTCGGTTGAAATATCCGACGCAAGCCATTTTTCTGATGTAATTGGTTCTTTGAATGCTTTTTCCGGGCACTTTTTTTCCGAAATGTACATAAACAGCAGATTCGTGTTCGCTTTTCCGAACATCGGATGGTTTATAATACAATTAAATATTTTTTGTATTTTCTGTTGCCGTTTTGTCACAAATATGGTATTATGAAAACAAAAAAAGAGCTTCACTCAAGAAGCTCTTTGAGCACACACTGTGCGGTCGGAAAAAACCGACGATTTGAGTCAAACTTTTATTTGAACTCGCAGTGTAATTTCATAGGGGTCCACAAAACTACAATGCTATAATAGCACGTCAGGAGGAAGTTGTCAATATGGAAAAGAAAAAATTTTATCTCGGGCTTGATATCGGCACCGATTCTGTCGGATATGCCGTGACGGACAAGGAGTATAATCTGCTCAAATTCCACGGCGAACCCGCATGGGGTGTTACAGTTTTTGACGAAGCGTCTCTCTGCGATGAAAGGCGGTCTTTCAGAACGGCAAGAAGAAGGCTTGACCGCCGTCAGCAAAGAGTAACTCTTATTCAGGAGCTGTTTGCCGCGGAGGTGTCAAAAAAAGATGAACGCTTTTTTATCCGTTTGAAAGAGTCGGCTCTGTACCGTGAGGATGTCGGCGACAGCTTCACGCTTTTCAATGACGAGGGATTTACGGATAAAGAATATTACGAAAAATACCCCACAATTCACCATCTCATCAGCGACCTTATGGAAAGTGCCGAGCCGCACGATGTCCGTCTTGTATATCTTGCCGTTGCATGGCTGGTTGCTCACCGAGGACATTTCTTGAACAATATAGATAAAAACAATATTGATTCCATAAAAGATTTCGGCTCGGTATATAATAATCTAATCAAATATTTTAACGACAATGAATATGCCGCTCCGTGGGCGGAGTGCGACAAAGAAGCTTTCGGAAATATTCTCAAAAAGAAGCTGAATATTACAAACAAATACAAAGAATTGACCGCCTTGCTCTATGGAGGCAAAAAGCCTTCAAAAACTGCCGAGGAAGAATTCCCGTTCAGCCGTGACGCAATTGTCCGACTGCTTGCAGGCGGCACGGTCAAGCTCAAAGATTTATTTGATAACGAAGATTATGACGAATTCGGTTCTGTTGCTCTCGGAATGGACGATGAAAAACTCGGCGAAATAATGAGCAACATCGGGGACGACTATGATCTTATTGACGCTCTGCGGTCAGTATATGACTGGTCGGTTCTGGTTGATGCACTCGGAGACTCGGAATATATTTCCAAAGCAAAAGTTAAGATATACGAACAGCACAAGAAAGACCTTTCTTTTCTGAAACACATTATCAGAGAATACAGACCCGAAAAATACAATGAGGTGTTCCGTGACAAGGATAAAGATAACTACACTTCATATTCTTATCATTCGGATGACGGCACAGACGGCTTAAAGAAAAAGAACAAAGAGCTGTTCTCAAAATACATTCTCGGTATTGTAAAGGGAATTACCCCCGATGAATCGGATTCGGAAAAATTTGCCGATATGCTTAACCGTCTTGAGCTTCGCACATTCATGCCTAAACAAAAGGATACCGATAACCGTGTTATCCCCCATCAGCTTTATTGGTATGAGCTCCACCGCATTCTTGAAAAAGCTGTCGGATATCTCCCGTTCCTTGTCGAAAAGGACGAAAGCGGTCTGACCGTTGCCGATAAAATCGAGTCGGTTTTCCTTTTCCGCATTCCGTATTTTGTCGGACCTTTGAATACAGACTCCGATAAAGCATGGCTCATTCGCAAAGCGGGCAGGATTTATCCTTGGAACTTTGAAGAAATGGTTGACCTTGATGAAAGCGAAAACCAATTCATTAAACGGATGACGAATAAATGCACCTATCTGCCCGGAGAAGATGTTCTTCCCAAGGATTCATTGCTTTATCATAAATTCACGGTGTTGAACGCTATCAACAATCTGCGCATTAACGGCGAAAAGATATCGGTTGAATTAAAGCAGAGAATATATAATGAAGTGTTCATGCAGAAGAAAAAAATAACGCTGAAATATTTAACCGATTATCTGATAAAGGAAAACTTTATTGAAAAAGGCACCGAAGACTCCGTCAGCGGTGTTGATACCGTTATCAATGCAAATCTTGTTCCTCAGATTGGCTTTAAACAGCTTCTGGACTCAGGTATTCTGACGCAGGACGATGCTGAAAGAATCATTGAGCGTGCATCTTATTCAGAGGATAAAATCCGCCTTTCCAAGTGGCTCGCCAAAAACTATCCTCAGATTGAAGAGAAAGACCGCAAATATATTTGCTCAATGAAAATCAAGGATTTCGGCAGACTGTCACGCAAACTGCTTGCCGAGCTTGAGGGCGTTGATAAATCCACAGGTGAAGTGACAACAGTTATCGGCGCAATGTGGAACACTCAGAACAATCTTATGGAAATCATCGCTGATGAAGAAAAATACACCTTTGCTGAAGTTATCCGTGATTTCTGTGAGGAATATTATAACGAACATAAGCTTACCCTTGCGGAGCGTCTGGACGAGATGTATATTTCCAACTCCGTGAGAAGACCTATCTACCGCACGCTTGATATTGTCAAAGATGTTGTGAAAGCATTCGGAGAGCCCGAAAAGATATTTGTTGAAATGACAAGAGGCGCAACCGAGGAGCAGAAAGGCAAGCGAACCAAGACAAGAAAACAGCAAATTCTCGAGCTATATGAAAAATGCAAAGACGAGGATGTCCGTCTGCTGAAATCTCAGCTTGAAGCAATGGGCGACTATGCCGATAACAGGCTTCAGGGCGACAAGCTGTTCCTTTACTTCATGCAGCTCGGCAAATCCATGTATAGCGGCAAACCGATTGATCTTGAAAAGCTGGGCACAAAAATATATGATATTGACCACATTTATCCTCAGGCTTTCGTTAAAGATGACAGCATAATCAACAACAAGGTTCTTGTTCTTTCGGAAGAAAACGGAATCAAAGGCGACAGTTATCCGATAAGTGCGGATATTCAGCACAAAATGAGAGGCTATTGGGATTATCTTAACGGAATCGGCCTTATCAGCGACGAAAAGCATAAAAGGCTCGTCAGAGCAACTCCGTTCACCGAGGATGAAAAATACGGCTTCATCAACCGTCAGCTGACCGAAACCTCTCAGTCAACAAAGGCTGTTGCCGCTCTGCTCAAGGAAAAGTATCCCGAAACGGAAATTATCTATTGCAAGGCAAAGCTTGCTTCGGATTTTCGTCAGGAATTTGATCTCTATAAATCAAGAACCTTCAACGACCTTCATCATGCTGTTGACGCTTATCTGAATATTGTTACCGGCAATGTATACAACATGAAGTTTTCAAAGCGCTGGTTTTCCGTCAATTCAAAATACAGCATTAAAACCAAAACACTCTTTACCCACCCGCTTGTTTGCGGCAACGAAACCGTTTGGAACGGAGAAAAAATGCTTGAAAAGGTCAAGAAAACCGCCGTTAAGAATAACGCACATTTCACAAAGTTTGCTTATTATAAAAAAGGCGGTCTTTTTGACCAGATGCCCGTGCCTGCCGCAGAGGGCCTTGTTCCGCTCAAAAAAGGTCTGCCGACAGAGAAATACGGCGGATATAACAAAGCCGGAGCAATGTTCTATATTCCCGTCAGATATAAAGCCGGCAAAAAATCCGAAATCATAATCATGTCTGTTGAATTGCTTTTCGGAAAACGCTTTCTGAGCGACGGCAAATTTGCCGAAGAATACACATTCACCCGCTTAAAACACATTCTCGGCAAGGATGTTGACGAAATCTCATTCCCTATGGGTATGAGACCGTGGAAGGTTAATACCGTTCTGTCGTTGGACGGATTCAAAGTATGCATTGCAGGAATTGGTGGTGGAGGAAA
Source organism: Acutalibacteraceae bacterium (assembly GCA_051881555.1). Taxonomy (GTDB): domain Bacteria; phylum Bacillota; class Clostridia; order Oscillospirales; family Acutalibacteraceae; genus CAG-177. Next base: position 3,171 of record JBJEQC010000200.1, on the reverse strand, counting down.
ATGTCTTGTTGCTCAGCCCGTTATGCAGTTTTCTGCTGATAAGTTCTGGAAATTCTATTTGAAGAAGCTTGAAGAGCTTGTCAAGAAAATCTCTGCAAATGAAAACCATGTTTACAGCGAGCAATTTGATAAAATCTCTAAAGAGAAGAATATTGAGCTTTATGACATCTATCTTGACAAATTAGAAAATTCAATTTATTCAAAGAGAGTTAACTGTCCTGTTGAAATAGTGAGAAAGGGCAGGGACAAATTTGTTTCATTGGACATTAAAAACCAATCAAAAGCGTTGCTGAATATACAGCAAATTTTCGGCAGACTTGCCGGAGGAATCGATTTAACGGCAATCGGCGGAGCAGGAAAAGCCGCAGCAACAGTAAATTTCAGCTCTACTATTTCAAATTGGGCAAAGAACTATAAAGATGTCCGCATCATCGACTCCTCTGCCTCCGGTTTGTGGGAGAAAGAATCCTGCAACCTTCTTGATCTGCTATGAGCTGGCGAACCGTAATAATCTCCAATCAGGCAAAGCTTGACTATAAAATGGGCTTTATGGTTGTCCGGGGTGAAGAAACGAAACGAGTGGTGATCGACGAGATCGCCACTCTGGTGATTGAAAACCCTGCTGTTTCGCTCACGGGCTGTTTGATTGAAGTGCTGATTGAGAAAAAAGTCAGGGTGATTTTCTGCGATTCCAAGCGAAGCCCGACAGCCGAGCTTGTTCCTCATCACGGAAGCCACGACAGTTCGGCAAAAATCCGTACTCAGGCGGCGTGGTCCGATGAAACAAAGGCTTTGATCTGGCGTGAAATAATCAGCGAAAAAATAAGAAAACAAGCGGAATTTCTGACGGAGCTTGAGAAGAAAAGAGAAGCCGAGCTGTTAACCTCATATATCGGTCAGGTGGAGTTGCTCGACTCCACCAACCGTGAGGGTCACGCCGCCAAGGTTTATTTCAACGCTCTTTTCGGCATGGATTTCACCCGAAGCGCCGAAAATGCAACAAACGCCGCCTTAAATTACGGCTACAGCCTGCTTCTCTCCTCTTTCAACCGGGAAATCTGTGCAAACGGCTACCTTACTCAATTGGGAATTTTTCACGATAACATGTTTAATCATTACAATCTCAGTTGTGATTTTATGGAGCCGTTTCGGATTCTTGTTGACCGATATGTTTATTCATATAAGCCTCTGTGCTTTGAAAAAGAAGAAAAGCACGCAATGTGGCACATTCTGGAAGATACGGTATACATTGACGGTTCAAGGCGCTCCGTATCGGACGCAATAAAAATCTATACCCGCAGTGTGTTTGAAGCCATCAACGACGGCGACCCGTCTCAGATAAAATACTACTCCGAAGAAATTGACAAAGACTATTTGATAGAAATATGAGTACATTTCGTTTTATGAGAATTATAGTGTTTTTTGACCTTCCGACCGAGACAAACGAGGATAAGCGAAGCTACCGAAAATTCCGGAAAGCTCTGATAAAAGACGGATTTATCATGATGCAGGAGTCGGTTTATACAAAACTTATGACAACTCCGTCTGTCGAAAACTCGGTAAAGAACCTTATTCATAAAAACAAGCCGGAAAAGGGCATTGTTCAATCGCTCACCGTAACGGAAAAACAGTTTTCCAAAATGGAATTTGTTGTCGGTGAATACAAGAGCGATGTCATTGATTCCGAAGACAGGGTGGTGATACTTTGAAATTGGTTTATCCCGAAATAGATTGCGTTTTTGATACCGACTGTGGTATAATTAATACACTGATTATCGAAAATCAAAATCTGATGTGTTCTTTGATAAATGATATTCAGAATCAAATTTCGGGTCTTGACGGAAAAGCCGTTCTTTCGGAAAAGGACAAAATCCTGCCGATTGATAAAAAGCTTGAATTGCTTGACCGTTTTATTCCTTTCGACATGAACGGCAAAACGCTGATTTCAAAGATCACCGCAGATCTTGAAAAGAAAGCGGTTTCGGATGAATGGTATCCACGCACCGCCGAGCTTTTAAGTCTTACGGAATCGCTTCTTTCAAATCTTGCGTTTGATTATTCATGTAGCATTGAATTTTCCAAAATCGGTATCGGTTCTTTGATAAAAGCCTCGGGAATTGAAATCTGTGACGATTATGATTCTCTCAGCGAAAAAATCATTGATTATTTTGAACTTATTCACGAATTTATCGGTAAAAAGCTGTTTGTAACGGTCAATCTGAGAAGCTATATTTCCGACAGGGAAACAGAGCTTTTCATGCAAACGGCACTTGACCATGAATTCAATATTTTAATGATTGAAAACTGCGAGCATAAACGGCTGTCGCAAGAAAAACGGCTGATTATTGATGCCGATTTATGCTTGATTAGTTAAATTGCATTGTTTGATTCCCTTTTTACACCTCTCTGACGGATGCAGACCGTTTATGCCTCAAATTTTGATTTGAGGTTTGAGAGCAGTGTAATTTCATAGGGGTCTCAAACCTTTTACATTTCAACATCTACTTGCCAACTGTTTGAGAGCAGTGTAATTTCATAGGGGTCTCAAACAAGACTGAGCTTTGAAGTGAGTTCCTTTTTGTTTGAGAGCAGTGTAATTTCATAGGGGTCTCAAACTTAACGATAAGTCCGCTTTTAAGCGTTGTAGTTTGAGAGCAGTGTAATTTCATAGGGGTCTCAAACGATTAACATTCGGCTGATAGTTCCAAAGATGTTTGAGAGCAGTGTAATTTCATAGGGGTCTCAAACATCTTCCTTTCGCCATGAGCTGTGAAGAATGTTTGAGAGCAGTGTAATTTCATAGGGGTCTCAAACGCCGCATATGTTGCAAAGCTTTATAATGCGGTTTGAGAGCAGTGTAATTTCATAGGGGTCTCAAACTAAAGGCGATAGCTCAAAAAAGGGCAATGCGTTTGAGAGCAGTGTAATTTCATAGGGGTCTCAAACGAAAACGGGCGAGGTTATCCCCGCTCATACGTTTGAGAGCAGTTTAATTTCATAGGGGTCTCAAACGATTCAGGCGATACGACCCCGAAGGGCTTTGTTTGAGAGCAGTGTAATTTCATAGGGGTCTCAAACTTTTGCAAAGAACAAGCTTTGACCTGCTATGTTTGAGAGCAGTGTAATTTCATAGGGGTCTCAAACTTCTTTTATCTTGCTAAGCTCAAAATT
>JBJEQC010000199.1:0-2688 GCA_051881555.1 Acutalibacteraceae bacterium | reverse complement strand
AGAGCATGCAGAAAAAGTCGTGTTCTTTACATAGAGCTTGAAAACGGAAATGTCGAAACAAAGAAAAGGATTACCGGTATTCTTGCCCAAAAGGGGATTGATGAGGATTTGCCGGATAGTTTATTCATTTACTGCCTGAAGCGTGGATTTGTTGATTCTTATGTCAGCTTTTTTGATGAGATTATTGAAAAAGTGGTAGACAATCCGTTTGATCTGATCATTATTGATCCGATTTATATGTTGCTTGACGGAGATGAGAACAATTCTGAGGTTATCAGAGAGTTTTTTAAACAGATTTCCCGCCTCAAGACGGCAACAGGAGCATCGATTATCATGTGTCATCACGAATCGAAGGGCTGTAACAGCGCTAAGAATGTTGTTGACAGAGCTTCCGGCTCGGGCGTTCTGTCAAGATATCCCGATGCGCTGATAAGCCTTGAACCGGCAAATATGAGTGCCCTTTACAGGGCAAAAATCAAAATGGTTCTCAGGTATTTCAAATCCCCGGAACCGCTTAATGTTAATTTCAAAGACGGTGCGTTTTTGCTCAACGGCGAATCCACCGAAAAGAATAATAAAATGAACTCTTCATCCGATTTGAATAAATCAAAAAAGGAGCAGTTCGTAGTTGACCGTATGAGAAATGAAGGGAGGTGATTCTTATGAAGAAAAATGCAATAAACAAACAATACATTTCGAGCGTTGAAAATTTGCCGTATTACCTTGACCTCAATATGGTTGCGGGATTAACGGGTCTGAGCTACGAAACGGTAAAGAAATATTGTCAAAAAGGGATTATAAAGGCTTGTAAAATCGGCAGAGAGTGGCGTGTAAGTCAGGATGATTTTTTACGAATCGGCAATGCTGACAATTAATAATCATACAGGAGGTTACCATGTCAAAATATTATAAAGAGCAAAACAGGTTTTGTACTAAAATATATATAGGCACAGATTCTAACGGAAAACCAAAATATAAAAAGCTGAAGGCTAAAACGGAGCGGGAACTTGATGAGAGAGTAAGAAAATTCAAAAATATTGTTGGTGAAGGGCTTGATGCTCTGAAGAATACAGATTCCCTTGAAAAATGGGTTAAAAGATATCTTGAAATAATCGAAAGCGAAGTTGAATGCGGGGATATCAAAGATTCTGAATATAAAACATTGAAAACACGGCTTCAATATTTCTTGGATTACAAAGGAGGAATGCTTGCAAAGGCAAAGCTTAATGCCATTCTGACCTCTCATCTGCAGCCTGCAATTAATTCTCTGTATAATAAAAATCCCGCAACGGGAAAACATACATCGAAACGAACAATTGAAAGATACATTCGTGCAATTGCCAATGTGTTTGAATTTGCGAGGAAAGAGCGTGCATATAACTACTGTAATCCTTGTGATGACCTGAAAGTACCCAAAAACGCCGTTGCACAAACTCGCACCGCTTTGAATAAGCATACCATAAAACTTGTTTTAAACACGGAACACCGTGCAAGACTTCCGGCTTGCATAATGATGCTTGCAGGCTTGAGACGGGGAGAACTGACTGCTTTGATGTGGCGTGATATTGATTTTAAGAACAGAATTATCAATGTCAACAAATCCTATGATTTCAAGCAATGCGAGCTGAAAGAAACCAAAACGAAAGCAGGAATGAGAAAAATTCCAATGAACGATTATCTTTGGAATCTGTTATCGGAAGCGAAAAAGACCGCCACAGGGGACTATGTGACAGAAAAGTCCCGTGGCGGAGGCAGAATGACGGAATCGGCATGGAAACGGCTGTTTGAAAGCTATATGGTTGCGCTGAGGGAAGCAGACGAATCCGAAGAGAATTATGATTCGGAGGAGCGCTTTGAGGAGTTTACGGCGCATCAGCTTCGCCACACCTATTGCTCAATGCTTCAGTGGTCAGGCGTGGATATCAAAACCGCTCAGGAGCTTATGGGCCACAGCGAATATGGCGTAACAGCTAACATTTATACCCACATCGATGAACAGTCAAAAACAAACGCCGCAAAACTCCAAGAAAGGTATATAGAGAATAATCTGATATAAGGGAAGCATGAAATTTGAAGCCGATTGTTCTTTGAATTACATTTCACCGAAAACCGGTAAGGAAATCCCCGCACAGCAGGAGCCATGCGGGGAGATTGATAATTATAATATGCCTTTGAACGCTTCGGGGATTGTCTTGGTCAAGCCGAAAATCTTTTTGAAGAATGCTACGATTTTCTGCCATAAGCCCGCTTTTGCGGTCATTTCCTGCGTGTCGGAGCTGATAACATTTCCGTCCTTGTCATAGACCGTTGCGGTGAATACCGTTTTGCCGCTCGACTTCGGCAAAATCTTGCAGGTCAAGCCGTCAGCGGATACGCTCATGTCGAAATTGCCGTTGCTCTCCGACCACTCAATATACGCACCGTCGGGCAGAGGTCTGTCGATGTCAAGATGCAGGATTATGCTGTCACCGTAATCAACGGAAGTTGTTGACGGCGTTCTGATTGAAACCGTCAGTCCATCCTCAGCAGGAGATGAAAGTTTTTCAAAAACGGCGGTAAAAGTCAAATCGTATGACGGCATGGTTGCCGGAACGGCGGGAGACCAACCGACAAAGCGATATCCGGATTTAATGGGATTCTGCGGTGCTGTTATCACATCGCCCGCTTTGTATTTCTGCTCGGTGATTT
>JBJEQC010000198.1:0-2714 GCA_051881555.1 Acutalibacteraceae bacterium | reverse complement strand
AGCAGACATCCTGGCATTTGTAGCCGCCCGATTCGTTGCCGAGGCTCCACATGGTAACGCAGGGGTGGTTTTTATCCCTTTCATACATTCTTCTGACCCTGTCAAGATAATGGTCAGCCCATTTTATGTCGTTGCTGAGCCTGTTGGGGTTATATGTGCTGTGAGGCACAGCATAAAAGCCGTGGGTTTCGATATCCGCTTCGTCAACGGCATAAAGTCCGTATATGTCGCACATCATTAAAAATACGGGGTCGGGAGGATAGTGCGAGGTTCTGACGGCGTTGCAGTTATATTCTTTCATAAGGCGGATATCGGTCTCCAGATCGTCAAGCGACATCGCATAGCCCTTTGTCATATGCGTATCGTGATGATTTACGCCCAGCATTTTTATCGGCTTTCCGTTAAACAGAAATACCTCGCCGTCTATTCTGATATCCTTGAAGCCTATATAAGTGCGGACTGCTTCGCAAACTTCGCCGCCGTCTTTGACCGTAATGATTACTTCATAAATATTCGGCGTTTCAGCCGTCCATTCATTGACCTTTAACGGTGAAATTTCGTCGTTGCCTTTTCCCTTTAAGGTCTTGCCGAAAAGCCCCTCCGATGAAATTTCAATTTCTGCGCTGTCGGTAAAATCACCGTCAATGCCGATTTTTAAATCATATGTTCCGTCGGAATTTTTCTGCGGTCTGAAAAGAAAATCGTTAATTCGGTTTTCGCCCTGCGAAATAATATATGCGTCACGGAAAATGCCGTTTTCACGGAACATATCCTGGCATTCAAGATAAGTGCCGTTGCTCCATTTATAAACAACTGCGACTATCTCGTTTTCGCCGCTGACGCAGGCGCTTGTGATGTCAAATTCCGCCGTGTTATGCGAACCCTCGGAATAGCCGATGTATTTGCCGTTTATGCTCAGGGCAAGAGCACCCGCAACGCCGAGAAAGGTTATAATTTTTCTTGGGCTGTCGCTGAGCGTTATTTTTTTGCGGTAAATGCCCACAGCAACATCCTCGGGGATGTGAGGCGGCTTTTTCGGGAAGGGATAACGGGTGTTTATGTATGCAATCTGGTCATAGCCCGTTCTCTGCCAGGTTGACGGAGTTGTTATCTTATCGAAACGGACTTTTTCCGTGTCAAAATCTTCGGGCACCTCGCTCAGATGCGGATAATAAGCAAAATCCCATTCGCCGCTGAGCATGGTTATTCTGTCCGATTTATAGCGCTCATTCTTGTAATTCGTGCTTTCAAGCTCCGCTTCGCCCGAAAAAGGAATAAAATAGGCTCTGGGCGGCAGTTTGTTTTCTTCAATCACTTTGAAATCCGTGTGCAGATTTCTTTTGATTTTATAATTCATAGCATATCTCTCCCTTTTATCCGTTATTAACTGTCGGCTTTGAAAATATATTTCTGACCTTTATTGATTTCAATCTTTTTGCCGTTTATTGCAACGTCGTATTTTTCGCCGTTATTGATTGAGATATCAAACTCTTTTCCCATAAGGTGCAAGCCCTCAAAGCTGATTAAATCCAGCCCGTCGGGAAGATTCGGCTTGATTTCAAAAGACGAAAAGCCCGAGGGACGGTATCCGAGAATCCCTTCCGTAAAAATTCGCAGATAGAGTGCGCTCTCTGCGGAAAGCTGAGCCGAATTGCCTTCGGGAAATGCCTCAACGGGATAAGGCGGGTGACAGCCTAAAAGCCTTTCTTCCGTATAATTAATGAGCATTTTATAAGCAGGCTGAACCTCGCCGCAATAAAACAGACCTCTCATTGAATAAAGAGCGGAGCGATCCCAATATGTTTTTTCTCCGCTTCTGGTCAGAACCGTGCCGTCTTTGCTGAGCTTATCGGACAGAAGCGCTCTGACGGTTTCGTCTTTTCTTTCATTAATCCCCACCGTTAGAGGCAGGCAAATCCAAGAGCGGAGATTGGATTCCTCCAAGCAATATCTGTAGGTTTTGAAGCCCTCAACTTCGGCTCCGAAATAGTTTTCAATTCCGCCTCTGATTTTTTCTGCAAGCGAAAGATATTTTTCGGCTTGTTCATTATCTCCCAAGTCTTTGAAAATGAACGACAGAGAAATGAATGCGTCGTAGGTTATGACGGAAGTTGAAAGATTTGCTTTTCCGCTTTCAAATCTGTTTTCCAGCTCGTCGCTGTCGCTTTTAACAATATTATCTTCGGTTATGTTGCCGATTACATATTCGCTTGCTTTTTGAATTGAGGGCAGAAATTGGCGGGCAAGCTGTTTATCGCCTCTGCTGAGCAAAAATCTGCTCAGCCCGTAAAGATACATGGAGCTGTCGCCTCTGTCACCCGCGCCGTTCCAGATATCATCGCCGCAGGCAATAATGCTTGTGGGAATTGCTTTGTCGCTTTCGGCAAATTCCGAATAAAGGCGGTAACAGTTTATGCTTTGCTCAACGGCGGATTCATAACCGAGATAGGCAAAAAGCGGATTTGCATATTCGCATTGGTCGTTAGTCCACAAAGCGCCGTAAAAATTGCCTCCGCCCGGAGAATGCATAAGCCCGTTTTTGGTTTCAAAAATGCTTTCGCAGGCTCTTATTTTGCAGAACTCAAGCATACGGTTCAGAACGGCGTCAGGAGTTGTTATTTTAAGGTCGGATGCAAGCCCGTCAATAAAGTCACGCCTTTGCCGAAGCTGTTCTTCGGCTTGCTCAAATGAAAGCCTGTCTGCGCCGTAAACCG
>JBJEQC010000197.1:0-11836 GCA_051881555.1 Acutalibacteraceae bacterium | reverse complement strand
AACACCGAATTGTGCAGATATGTTAATCGGTGCGGTAGGGAACGCCGTCCTCGGCGTTCCGTTGGATTTGATACATTTTCACGGACAACCGCAAGGGTTGTCCCTACGATTATTGTTGAATTGATATTTTGTAGCGGACGATGCCCACATCGTCCCAATGAAATATTTTTCATTATTTGCCCTTGGCGAATCGGTTCGTTGAGGACTCCGAACCCTACAATTTATCATTGAATTATTGCTGATTTCCGGAACGTCGGGGGCGTTCCCTGAACGGATTTATTATTCTTGACTTATGCAACATAAAAAGTATATAATATGATTGAAAAGGAGGTATGCTTATGTGTACTGAAAATGTGTTGAACACAATTACTTCAAAGGTTGCACAGGAAGCAAAAGACCTTCTTGGCAACAAATTGGATGCTGTAATTCTTTACGGTTCTTATTCCCGTGGAGATTATGACGATGAATCTGACATTGATATAATGGTCAGAATCTTTTGCCCCATTGAAGCATTGGAAGATTACTCTCAATATTTTAATAGGTTGAGCAGCCGTCTGTCGCTCGAAAATGATATAACGGTTTCCATTCTTCTGAGAGACAGTGAAACATTCAATAAATATAAAAATGTTTTGCCGTTTTACACGAATGTTGAAAAGGAAGGGATAAAAATTGCTTGATGAGGGAAGAAAAGAGTTAGCTAAACTCAGATTGGATAATGCAAATGAAAGACTGAGTTTTATTCCGGCCATTCTTGAAATCGGAGATTATAAAACCGCCGCAAACAGATCATACTATGCAATTTTTTATGCAATGAGAGCTGTGCTGGCTTTGGACGGATTTGATTCAAAAAAGCATTCGGGTATTATTGCAGAATTCAGAAAGAACTACATTAAAACAGGCATTTTTGAAGATGAAATGTCCGATATCATTTCAGATTTGTTTGAGGTCAGAGCAAGCAGTGATTATGATGATTTTTATGTAATCAGTAAGCCGAAAATCATTGAACAATACGGCAAAGCAGAACTTTTTGTTACAAGAGTTAATGAATATCTGAAAGATAAAATATAATAAAATGCCGTAAAAGCACGCCCGAGGGTCGGATAAACCGAACCTCGGGCGTTAACTGTTTTGATATGAACTTTTATCAGTCCTCAATAGCCGCTTTGCGTGAGTTTATTCTTCTGAATTTTTCGGTGTCGAATTTCGGGGTGCGGTCGTAGTAATATACGCCGTTCTGCTCCTGCTCAATATCCGTAAGCTGCGTATAGCAGAAACCGAACATTCTGTAATTATCAAGCAGAGCGTCGGTGAGACCTTTGTATCTTGCGAAAAATTCTTCCTCGGTTTTTGGAGCATTGCCGTAGCCCCATGCGTCTCCCCTGTCGCCCTTTGACCACTGAAGTCCGCCGTATTCGCTGACGAATGCAGGACCTTTTCCGCCATACATCTGGCGGTGAGGGAATCTCTCAAAGAGAACATTTTCGGTCATCAGCTTGTCATAATTCTCCTTGAAGGTTTCGGGGTTCTGATCGTAATCGTGAACATCGTAAATATCGGTTTCAACATGGAAATTGCCGCTTGTATCGATGCAGGGACGGGTTTTGTCAAGACATTTTGTAACTCTGTAAATGCTTCTGATAACCTCGTCATTCTGCTTTCTGCCGTCGATATCCCATGTCTCGTTGAACGGGCACCAGCCGATAATCGCAGGGTGATTGAAGTCTCTTTCAACGCATTCGCACCATTCGGTCAGCATTGATTCAAGCGCAGCAATATCTGACCAGTCAAGACCCCAGTTGCCGTATTCGCCCCAAACAAGATAGCCGAGCCTGTCGCAATGATAGAGGAATCTCGGCTCAAAGACTTTCTGATGAAGTCTTGCGCCGTTGAAGCCTGCGGCAAGTGAAAGCCTGATATCATTTTCGAGAGCCTGCTCACTCGGAGCGGTGTAGATTCCGTCGGGATAGAAGCCCTGATCGAGAACAAGTCTCTGGAAAACTGATTTTCCGTTGATAAGGAATTTATAATCGTCTATTCTGACATTTCTCAGACCGAAATAGCTCTTTACGGTATCCTCGCCGAAGCTCAGCTCAAGGTCATAAAGTCTGCCGCAGCCCGGCTCCCAAAGATATTTTTCGGCAAGCTTGATTTCGCCCGTAACCGTTCCGCTTGCGGTTTTGGAAAAGCTGCCCATGGGCTTGCCCTCGTAAGATGCGCTGACGCTGAAATCGCCCTCGCCCTCAACAACGGCTGAAACGGTCAGAGCGCCGTTAATGTAATCGGGAAAAAGCTTGAAGCTCTTTATATGTCTTTTCGGAACAAATTCAAGCCAGACAGTCTGCCAGATGCCCGTGGTTCTCGTGTAGTCACAGCCATGGGATTTAAGCTTTTGGCTCTGCTTTCCTCTCGGAACAAGAGGATTTCTGACATCGTCAACCGCATTGACGCAGATAACATTTTCACCCTCGGTCAGATAATCGGTTATATCGAATCGGAACGACGAATATCCGCCCTTGTGATAGCCCGCTTTTTTGCCGTTGACATAGAGCTTTGCTTCATAGTCAACCGCTCCGAAATGCAGAATCACTCTGCCCTCAAGCTGAGAAGCGGAGATTTCTACAGTCTTTCTGTACCAGACGGCGGGAATGAAATCCGTATATTCAATTCCCGAAAGCTTGCTCTCGGGGCAGAACGGAACAATGATTTTCTTATCCCATTTCTCTTTTTCAAGAATACCCGATTCAAATTTACTGTTGCCGAAATCAAATTCAAAATCCCACTCTCCGTTGAGATTGAGCCAATTCTTTCTTTCAGCCTGCGGATTGGGATGTTCTGCTCTTGGAATGTTCATTAATTAATCCTCCGATTTTATATTTTAATTTGAATTATATCTTAAAAAATCTTTCTTCAAGCATTGCGGCAAGGCAATGATAAACGGGCAAAGTCAATTCCTGAACCTTGAATGTCTCGGTTTCGGGCAATTTAACGCATACCGATGAAGCCTCGCCGAGCCTGCTCATCTTTTGACCCGTGACGGAAATAACCTTTATTCCCGCCGCTTTTGCCGCTTCTGCCGCATAAACCACATTTTCGGAATTGCCCGATGTGCTGAAAGCAAGCAGAACATCATTTTTATCCGCATATGCGTATACCTGCTGAGCAAAAACAAGCGACGGCAGAGCGTCATTATCGAAAGCCGTCATCAGAGCCGTGTGAGCACAAAGCGAAATTGCGGGCAGACCCTTCTGGAGCATACCGACGGGAAAATCCTCCCCGAATTTTTCTTTTTCAGAGGGCGAAAGCGGTCTCTTTTTCAGAAAACCTTTCATAAGCTCTCCGACAAAATGGTCGCAGTCCGCCGCACTTCCGCCGTTGCCGCAGCAAAGCACTTTTCCGCCGTTTTCATAGCATTCCGCTAAAACTTCATACGCTTTATATATTTCGTTTTTGCAAATTTTAAGTTCGGGATAACGGGTAAGAAGCTCATTAAAAATATCCTGTATCATTTTTCTCCCTCCGCAAAATCCTTTGCAACTCCGATTGCGGCAAAATCGCCGATATTGTCGCCGAGCTGAGCGGGAACAATCTCACAACAGCCTGCGGAAATCGGAAGAGCTTCTTTCTTTATCACTTCGTTCATACTGTCTCTGAGCAGATGACCCGAACGCTGAAAAATGCTGCCGATAACGATTCTTTCGGGGTTGAGGATATCAATTAATATTGAAAGCCCGAGCCCGAGCTTTTCTCCGCATCGGCGGTATATTGCGCCTGCAAGCCTGTCGCCGTTTTCCGCCGCCTCGGCAACCGTTTTTGCGCTTATGTCATCTTTCGGGATAACCGTGTTTCCGTTATAAATCGAAAGCATCTGCTTCGCCATGGCTGCAATCCCCGCTCCGCTGCAAAAGCCCTCGAACGAACCCGCCTTTCCGTAAGCGACGGGGCCGTCGGAATCAAGCCTTATATGGCCGACCTCTCCCGCCGTGCCGCTCGTTCCGCTGTAGAGCCTGCCGTCAAGGATCAGCCCAGCGCCCATGCCCGTTCCGAAAGTCAGAAAAATCATGTTTTTAGTTCCCCTGCCCGCTCCGAACTTCCATTCGGCAAGCGCACAGGCGTCCGCATCGTTTCTGACTTTGCAGGGGCAGCCAAGCTCGGCGGTAACGATATCCGCAAGAGGAACATTATCCCAATCGGGGAGATTCGGGGGGCGCATGATGATTCCTTTGTCGCTGTCAAGCGGCCCGCCGCAGCTCACTCCGCAGGCAATTATTTCGTCTTTGGATATCCCGTTTCTTGAAAGCAGTTCTTTTGCAGATGAAACAAGCTCGTCAACAACCGCTCTCCAGCCCCTCTGCGCCATTGTGTCAAATCTTATCTTATCTTTTACGGCAGAGCCGTTTTTTTCGCTGAGAACAACGGCGCATTTCGTGCCGCCGATATCCATGCCGAGATAATATTTCATAATAAGCCGCTCCCATTTAAAAGCTTATTGAATTATACACTTTAATAAATTTTAAGTCAATAACAAAAATAATAATAGCAACATTTCTGCAAAAAATATATTCAAACCATTTTAAAGGATGAATAACATGGCAGTTACGCTCATCAGGGCAACGGTTCTGTATGCAATAATCATATTTTTAATAAGACTCATGGGGAAAAGGCAGATCGGCGAGCTTCAGCCCTCTGAACTTGTCATAACCATGCTTTTGTCAGAAATAGCGTCAATCCCGATGCAGGATAATACAATTCCGATTGTCAATTCAATCGTCGCTCTGTTTGTGCTGGTTGCCTTTGAAATTCTGACTTCTGCCGCAGGGCTGAAAAGCTACCGTCTGCGCTCATTTTTGCAGGGTCACCCCGTTATTGTTATCCGTGACGGAAAAATCGACATGAAAGCGCTGAAAAAGCTCAGAATGACGGTCAGCGACCTTTTAACCGCACTCAGGGAAAAGGATGTTTTTGAGATTTCGCAGGTTTCCTACGCAATTTTTGAAACCTCGGGCAAAATCAGCGTTTTGTTAAAGCCCGAACACAGGAACTCAACCGCCGCAGACCTGAATCTGTCGCCCCGTGACAGCGGAATGCCGTTTGCGGTTATTTGCGACGGCAAAATAATCGAGGACACCGTTAAGGAATCGCCGCTTGACGCAAGCGAGGTTAAAAAGCTGGTCATTTCGAGCAAAATTCCGCTTAATGAAATAATCATTATGACCGTTGATTCAAACGGCACGCCTTATATTGTCAGAAAGGACGGAGAAGCTTGAAAAGAGTTGCGGCGGCGGTTGTTTTGCTTTTGCTTGCCGTTTCAACTGCGGCGGCAACGCATTTTGCTTTCAATTCTGAGCTTACGGCTCTGTCGGACTCAATCGAAACGCTTATCGACTGCGCCGAAAGCTGCTCCGACGATGAACTGAAAGAAAAAACCGATGAGGTGCTCGCCGAATGGAAGCATTCCTCGGCTTTGCTTCATTCTCTTGTCGTTCACGAGGGAATGGATGAGCTTGAACAGAATCTGACCGCTCTGCCGCTTATCATCGCCCATTCCGACCGAAGCGAATACAAGCTGAAATGCATCGAAGCGATAAATCAGATTGAAAACCTTATCCACGCCGAAAAGCTGAGTTTTGAGAACATTCTATAATGGAATAATTATAATTATGTACAATTTGTAAATTCGGTTGCGGGGCATTGCGGACTATTGCTTTTTTACAAGAAAAATGATAAAATATATTAAACTTCGATCGGAGTTAAAACCAAGTCAGGAGGAGGAGAATTTATGGAATATGCAATGCTTATTTTCTGGATTGTTCTGCTCGTTGTGCTTGTCATTGTCGAGGCCGCAACGGCTCAGCTTGTGACAATTTGGTTTGCCGCAGGCGCCGCCGCAGCATTGATTGCCGAGCGCTGTCATGCGCCCGAATGGCTGCAGTGGATAATTTTCGTCGCCGTTTCGGTTATCGCTCTGATTGCAACACGGCCGTTAGTCAGAAAAGTTACCAAAAACAAGCGTCAGCCCACCAATGCGGACCGCTGTATCGGCCAGACCGCAGTTGTTCTTGAAGAAATCAACAATATCGAGGGCAAGGGTCAGGTTCAGGTCAACGGTATCCCGTGGACGGCACGCTCGCTTGACGGAACGGTATTCAAAAAAGACGAGCTTGTGACGGTCGAAAGAATTGACGGCGTTAAGCTCATTGTCAAAGCGCAGAATTAAAATTCATATACAGAATTAAGGAGGAAACAGGTATGGAGTTCATTATTTTAATTCTTCTCGCAATTTTCATTCTCACAGTCGTTATTCTTAACATCAAAATCGTTCCGCAGTCAAAGGCATATGTTATTGAAAGACTCGGAACATACAGCGCAACCTGGCAGACGGGCTTCCACTTCAAGATTCCTTTTATCGAGAGAGTTGCAAAGCAGGTTTCTCTCAAGGAACAGATTGTCGATTTCCCGCCCCAGCCCGTTATCACCAAGGATAATGTTACAATGCAGATAGACACGGTCGTTTTCTTCCAGATAACCGACCCCAAGCTCTTTGCATACGGCGTTGAAAGACCCATTTCCGCAATTGAAAATCTGACCGCAACAACACTCAGAAACATCATCGGCGAAATGGAGCTTGACCATACTCTCACTTCAAGAGATGTCATCAACGCAAAAATCAGAGGTATTCTTGACGAAGCAACAGACCCGTGGGGCATCAAGGTTAACAGAGTTGAGCTTAAGAACATTCTGCCTCCCAAAGAGATTCAGGACGCCATGGAGAAGCAGATGAAGGCTGAGCGTCAGCGCCGTGAGGCAATCCTCACCGCAGAGGGCGAAAAGGCAAGCAAGATTCTTGTTGCCGAAGGTCAGAAAGAAAGCCAGATTCTTGCCGCAGAAGCTGAAAAGCAGAGCGCAATCCTCGCCGCAGAAGCCGTTAAGGAAGCAAAAATCAAAGAGGCAGAGGGTGAAGCGGAGGCTATTCTCAAGGTTGAGCAGGCAAGAGCAAAGGCAATCGAGCTTATCAATCAGGCCGCTCCCGGTCAGGGCTATCTGACAATCAAGAGCCTTGAAGCTTTTGAAACTGCGGCTGACGGCAAGGCAACCAAGCTCATCATTCCGAGCGACCTTCAGGGCCTTGCAGGTCTTGCGGCAAGCGCAAAGGAAGTTCTTTCCGATAAATAAAAACCGGATAAACACGTTTTTTACGGCAGGCCAATCCCCTGCCGTTTTTTTATTTTCCGTGATATTACCCTCAAATGCACCATATATAAAAATATAATATTGATATTTTTAATTTAGTGATTGAATTTAATGTAAATTGATGTTACAATAAGGTGAAAAATATATCAGGAGGGATATAATGAGCAAGTCACCTTCAACAGACAAAAAGGTTCAGGAGCTTATGGATTCATATGCCGATTGGTTTCTTGACGAAAAGAAGCTCAAAGAGGGCAAAATGACTTCAGACCTGTACCCCTATGACACAATGTTTTCCCCCATTCAGATTAACCGCATGACGGTCAAAAACAGGCTCGTCATGGCGCCCATGGGCAATATCTCCATGTGCGACGAAACAGGCAGACCCAATGAAAAAATGATTGCCTATTTCACCGAGAGAGCAAAGGGCGGCGTCGGACTTATAACAACCGGTCTCGTTCCCGTAACTCACGGCATTGACAATTCAATAACAGAGCTTGACAAGCTGACTTATTTCCCCAGAATTGACCGCAGCAGAACGGTTTTCGCAGGTTGGCGTGACCTTGCGGCAAACTGTCATTCCTACGGTTCAAGAATCTTTTTGCAGGCAACCGCAGGTCTCGGCAGAGTCGGCAATCCTCAGTGCCTTGTTACTCAGTTTAAGCTCCCCGTTTCGGCTTCGTGGAACAAAAACTGGTATATGCCCGAGGTTCCGTGCCTTCGTCTTTCAGACCGTAAAATCAAGAAGATTATCAAGAACATAGGTCAGGCAGCAGCCGACGCAAAGGCGATGAACCTTGACGGCATTTATCTTCACGGCCATGAGGGCTATCTCATCGAGCAGCTCACCAACCCCGCATTCAACCGCCGTTCAATGGGCAAATATGCCGACTGGCAGGCTTTCGGAATTGATATGATTAAAGAAATACGCAAGCGTGCGGGCGACCGTTACCCCATCATGTACAGAATCGACCTTTCTCTTGCTCTTAACGAAACCTACGGCGAAAGAATGGATTCATCATCACTCAAAAATTATAAAAACGGCAGAACCATCGCCATGACCCTTGACTACATGAAGAATCTTGTTAAGGCAGGCGTTGATATCTTTGATGTTGACCTCGGCTGCTATGACAACTGGTGGCTTCCCCACCCGCCGGGATCAATGCCTCCCGGATGCTTCCTTGACATTGCAAAGATTGTTAAGGATTTCTTCAAGGAGAACAACATCGTTTCAAACGCAGGCGTTCCCGTTCCCGTTGTCGGCGTCGGCAAGCTCGGCTATCCCGACCTTGCTGAAAAGGCTCTCAGAGACGGCCTTTGCGACATGGTTATGCTCGGCAGACCTTTGCTCGCAGACCCCGAATGGCCCAACAAGGCACGCACCGGCAGAGTTAACGAAATTCGCCCGTGCATCGGCTGTCAGGAAGCCTGCCTCAATGAATTTGTTGAGGGCGGTCATCCTCAGTGCGCCGTTAACCCCAGAACCGCATTTGAAGAAATCTATCCCGACGCTCCCGTTCCCGCCGAAAAGCCCTGCAAGATTGCGGTTATCGGCTCGGGCCCCGCAGGCATCATGTGCGCCGTTACAGCCGCAAAGAGAGGCCATGAGGTTGACCTTTTTGAAAAGGACGGCAGAATCGGCGGCAGACTCAACAGCGCAAGCGTTCCCGGCATCAAATTCGATGTTGCCAACTATCTTGAATATCTCAAGGGCGTAATTGAAAGAGCCGAAAAGGATTATAAATTCAAGCTTCATCTCAACAGCGAAGCAACCCCCGAATCAGTCAAGGCGGCAGGCTATGACAAGGTAGTTGTTGCCGTCGGCACAAAGGATATAACCTTCAAGCTTCCCGGCTATGAGAACGCCAAAACCGCTCAGGCAGTTGCCGTTCTTGAAAATCCCGAACTTGTCAAAGATGCAAAAGACATTATAGTTATCGGCGGCGGCGTTGTCGGCTGTGAAACCGCATATTTTCTCAACAAAGAGCACGGCAAAAATGTTACCGTTATCGAAATGACTCCCTATTTCATGAATCATACCTGCACCGCCAACAGAGGCTATCTTCTTAAATATATGTATGATTCAAAGATCAAGCTTCTCAACTGCACAAAACTCCTTGAATTTGTTGACGGCGGCGTTAAGGTTTCACGCAATCATCACAAGAACGTTCCCGACCCGTATCTGACCTGGACTCCGATTCTTCCCGAAAATGTTGAGAATCCTCTTGCCAAGAAGGTCGGCGATGAATCCTCCGAGGAAATCATTAAGGGCGACATGATTATCATGGCAGGCGGCGGCAGACCCGATGAGGCTCTGTTCCACAAGTTCCAGGAGGTCTGCAACGACAAAGAAGTATATAACATCGGTGACAGCTTCAAGGGCGGAAAAGTGTTTGAAGCAACCAAGTCAGGCTATATGCTCGCTCTTTCACTCTAATTTACCGAAAGGATAATTCAGTATGGAATATAAAATGACACTCACGCAAGAGGAGCAGGATATTCTCAACGGCTCCAAGGGCGAAGCCATGGCAAAGGTTATGAAAACCCTTGTTATGTACGGCGACGCTTTCGGCGCTGAGAAGATGGTTCCCGTCACAAGCAAGATGGGTCACCTTGTTACAAGCTTCGGTCTCGGCGTTATGAAGCCCGTTTATGAGCTTATGGATAAGCTTATCGAGGGCGGCGCACTTTCAACCCAGAAATTCTCGGTTGACCCCAAGCCTCTCGACCCTAATGTTCCCGCAAACTTCCTTCAGAAGGTTGTTTTCAAGAAGTTTATGTATAATATGCAGGACAGCTACGACGCTCAGCTTTCAAAGCTCGGACTTATCGACAGCAAGTCCTACACCTGCACCTGCTATATGGACGAAGTCGGCAACATTCCCAAGAAAGGCGAAGTTCTTTCATGGGCTGAGTCCTCGGCTGTTGTTTATGCGAACTCCGTTCTCGGCGCTCGCTGCAACAGAAACTCCGGCATCATCGAGCTTTTCGGCTCAATTGTCGGCCGAGTTCCCTACTTCGGCCTTGTCACCGACGAGGGCAGAAAGGCAACATGGGTTGTTGAGGTTAAGACAACCAAGAAACCCGAAGCTCAGATTCTCGGCTCGGCAATCGGTATGAAGGTTATGGAAGATGTTCCCTATGTTAAGGGACTTGACAAGTGGATCGGCACCGAGCTTAACGGCGACGCAAAGGCTTATCTCAAAGATTTCGGCGCCGCAACCGCATCAAACGGCGCAGTCGGTCTTTATCATATCGATAAACTCACCCCCGAAGCCGTTGAATCCGGCGAAGCTCTCATTGCAGAGGGCGCAAAGGTCTATGTTATCGACGATGCGGAGCTTGAAAGAGTTAAGGCAAGCTATCCCGTTATGTGGAAAGATAAGGACGCAAAGCCCAAGCTTTGCTTCATCGGCTGCCCCCACCTTTCATACGACCAGCTTGTTGAATGGACTGAAAACGTATCGGCAGGCCTTAAAAAGAACGGTCTTAAGAAGGTTTCAATCCCGACCGTTTTCACCGCTGCTCCCGCAGTTGTTGAGAACTTCAACAAGACCGAATACGCCAAAAAGCTCAAGGATACGGGCGTTATCCTCAGCTACATCTGCCCGCTGATGTATATGAACAATCCCCTTTCGGGAAAGATGCCCGTTATCACCAATTCCAACAAGCTCAGAACTTATACCTCCTCCCGTTATTACACCGGCGATGAGATTCTTGACATAATCACAAAGGAGGCAAAATAAGATGAAACAGTTCAAAGGACGCCCCGTTGTTGCCGGCTCATGCACAGCCACGGCTCTTGTTTCACACGGCGGCTTTAACACTCTCGCTTCATTTCAGAAAAGCCTCCAGTTCGGCGACAAAACCGCAAAATGCGGCGACCAGAACAACCCCGACCTTTTCGGAAAACCCATGGTAGGAACGGCTCTCTGCCTGCCCCAGACAATCGGCTCAACCACGGGCGGCATGGTTCTTTACTGTGCAAAGGTTATGGAGAGAAGCCCCTCATGCATGCTCTTTGCCGAGCATATCGACTCCCTTGCGGCGGCAGGCGCAATTCTCGGCGCTGTCTGGACTGACACGCCGATGCCGACCGTTGACTGCCTCGGTCAGGAATTTCTCGACTATGTTAAGGACGGCATGAAAATCACCGTTTCTCCCGACGGCACGGTTACGGTTGAATAAACAAAGCTTTCCGCAATAAGCAACAAAAATTGCTCAGGTAACTTGACTGATGATGTCAGGTTACCTGAGCTTTAGTTATGTCTCTTCTTTTCTTGAAATGCACTGCTCTCAAGCCAAACTTTAACCATTGCAAGCCAATTCACAGTTTGAGACCCCTATGAAATTACACTGCTCTCAAACAAGCCAAAGGTGGTGATTGCAGTACCTGAACCACCGTTTCATCGGCATGAATGACCTTTTCTTCCAGAAGCTCCGTATGCAGCTGTTCATAGATCGGCTTCAGATACCGTTCCGACGCTTCTATGACCCAGTTTGCAAGAGTAGGTGTTGATATTTCTGCTTTCATACTTCTGAAGTCTTTTGACAGCCTTTCAAGCGGTACGGCTTTGGCATACTTCTCATAGAAGATATGAGCAAGAAGTTCCGGCGAGCAGTAGCTTTTCGGTAATACTGTTTCCGGTGC
>JBJEQC010000196.1:0-11848 GCA_051881555.1 Acutalibacteraceae bacterium | reverse complement strand
GCATAAACATCGTCATAGCTTGAATTATCAACAATGTCCTTGCCCTCGGTTATGCTCTGCTTAACCGTTTCAAGCTCGTCCGAGGTGTCGGGGCAGGTTCTTGAATTATTATTAGGCATTATAAAATGCATATTCTGATAAATCAGCGTGTCACTGTAGGGCGAGCCGCTTGTGACAACCCCCTGCATTCCGTTGCCCGAAATCATGCCCTGACGCCATGTTTCGGTATTGTTGCTTTTTTCGCTTAACTCATAATAAAGTCCCGAATAAGAAGCCTTTGAGGTGTCTGAAAAAACATCCTCAATGCCCTCGAAGCTGTCAGTCGGTGTTATAACCGAGCCGATGAGCGAAAAGAAGGTCAGAATTGTGCTGATAATTCGCATTACGGTTCCCATGCTGTTTCCTCCGTGAAGAACTGATTTTTCTTAGAGATTATTTGTAATTCTTAATAAAACGGGTATAAAATTCAACGGCATTTCCGATTGCGTTAAGACTGATATTTTCATTTTCGCTGTGAACCGAGGCATACTGACTGTCGTCAATATCAATCGGCGCAAAGCGAATAACGCAGTCGCAGACATCGGTCATATGGCGGGAATCCGTTCCTGCGGGCAGAATAAACGGCGCAACCGCAGCAGCGGGGAACACTTCTCCGACCGTCTTTTTAACATATTCAAACGGCGCCTTTGTCATATCCGCAGGCTTATAGTATTCGTTTCCGCTCTCGGCGTCACGGACATCAATGCCGTATTTTTCGGCAAGCTTTCTGAATTCGGCAATATCCCTGTTTTGGTCTTGGTCATTGACGCATCTGAAAAATGCGGTTGCTTCGCAGAAATCGGTTTGCTTGCCGTCATATTTGCCGCCCTTTATGCCGTTAAACGAACAGGTTGTGCCGAGCATTGAGCCTGCCTGTGCATTGATTTTCGGGATAAGGCGAACAAGCAACGGCTTGAAGCACCAAAGATTTGAAAAAATGATTTTCATTGCAAAGGGCATATACGGGCAAAGTGCCTCAAACATAGCCTGAACCTCGGGATACATGCGGCGGATGAATATATTCTCGGACTGCACCTTGGCGATGAATTCCGACATTCTTGCAATCGGAGTGTCGGAGCGTGGATTCAGCCCTGCATGAGAGCTGCCCTGCTCGGCACGGCAGACAAGAGTGTGTCTGCCTTTTTCATGCACTGCAAGCATTGCACAGCGGCATTTCATGCCCGCCAAGGGCGGCGAGATAACCGCTCCGCCCTCATCAAGCACAAGCTCAAAGGTTATGCCCTCTTTTTTGAAATATTCAACTGCTTTGGGGATACCGTCGCCGCCAAGCTCCTCGTTATGCGACGAACCGATATAAAGATTCGTTTCGGGAATGAAGCCTTTTTCGAGAAGCTCCTCCAATGCCGAAAACTCGGCAAAAAGCGGAGTTTTTGTGTCAATGGTTCCTCTGCCCCAAAGCTTATCGCCGACAATCTTGCCTTCAAACGGAGGCTCCTGCCACTCTCCCTGCGCCTTAACGACATCGTGATGCGACATCACCATAACATTGCGGCTCTTATCTCTGCCTTCAATTTTATAAATCCAACAGTCATCGCTGAATATTTTCAAATCGGCTTTTTCATGGACGAGCGGAAACAGCCTTTTCACCGTTTCACGAAGCTTTGAAAAATCCGTATCGTCAAAGCCGTCGGGAACCGAAACGGTTTTGCATTGAATCATTTCGGAAAGCCGTTCGGCATAACGCCTCTGCTCCTCCTCTGTCTTATGGTTCACGGGAGCCGCCAGCTTTCGTGCTTTAGCGTTCATTCGGGCCGTATTGATAAGCAGCACGCAGACGAACAATACCAAAGCTGCGATTAATGCGATAATAATATATAAAGCAATCATTTTATATTATCCTTTTCCCGTTCTTCTCTGATGAATGAAAGAACTTCTTTTTCTTTATAGAATGCAAAAACGATAACGGCGGCAAGGCAGATGAAGCCTCCGACAACTGCGGTCAGCTTCAGCCCGAGACGGCCGATGTTTTCTCCTGCGGCTGCTCCGATAACCGTCAGCGACGGCACAATCATAATCGCAAGAGACGTTCCGATTTTAGTTATAAAGCTTCTTGCCGCGCCGAAAACGCCCTCACGGTTAACGCCGTTCTTCAAAGTGTCGTGCTGAATAATATCAGCCATCATTGAGCCGGGCAGAATGTTGAGAACCGCAAACGGATATGAAACGAAAACGGCAAGTCCGAGAGCTTTCGGCATTGCGGGAACAGGCCACTCTGCTCCGAAATAAATGATGAATTCCGCCGCCGTGAATACTGCGCAGGCAGAAACCATGAGCGGCTTTTTGCCGTATTTTTTGGCAAGCTTGTTAACAACGGGATAGAGCAGAAGCGAGCCTGCAATTGAGGTTGCGAGAATGATAACCGAATCGGTCTCTTTCAGCCCGAGAAGGCTTGTTACATAATACATAATGCACGATTGAAAAAATGCCATTGAAGTGCCTTCAAGAAGCTGACCGAGAGTTACAAGGCGAAAATACTTATTGCCGAATGCGTGTTTGAGCGACGCCCAGAGAGACACCGTCGGGCGAACCGAGGTGACATAATCCGTTTCTTTTATAGTGAATGCGGGTATCAGCAAAAGGGCGATGCCGATAAGAGTGAATATCGCAAACACGGATCTCCATGCAGTCAAAGGCGTCTGACCCGCATTTTTGAACATATTTACAAACACGGGCGTAACATAGCCGAGCGCACTGCCCGTTACGAAAAACAATGAATTGAATGTATAAGCGTTAACCAGCTTCCCTTGATCTGCAATCATTTCGGGCAGGAGCGCATTGTGCGGAATCATATACAGAGTATAGAATATGTAATAAGCCCAGATAAAGACGGCAATCCAGATGTTGTTAACAATTCCGGGCGTGCTTTGCGGTGCACAGAAGATGAGCAGAGCCGTCAGACCGAACGGAACGGCATAACGCTTCATAAAAGGTATCCGGCGGCCGTTTTTGTTTTTTGATTTGTCGGATATTCCCGCAACGAGCGGATCCGTTACTGCGTCAAGGATATGACCGACAGCCTTGATGATGCCGATAACCGTAAAAATCCCGAGAAAAACGATTCCCTGAGTAATAAGTGTCGGAATACCCGATTCCTTTGAAGGCTGATAAAAATACAGCAGATAGTTGTTAATCATCGTTGTGAACAGTCCGACGGCAAACTGCGGCAGGCAGTAGGCGACAACCGTTCCCGTGGTAACCTGTTTCTTCATTTTCTTCTCCGTCGTGAATTATTTTTTGTGATAGCGCAGAGCGCAGATTTCGTCACCCTTGGCAATGCATTTGGGCAAATCCAATTCAGCGCCGTAGCATTCTCCGATTCCGTGGTCGCCGCACATCGCAATGTCGCACAGAACGGCGATCTGCTCATCGGTGCAGCCCATTTTCTGCCAGCCCTTGACAAGCGGGCAATAGTGAAAATCCAGCGAAAGCTTATCATCGGTGGATTCTATCACTTTCATTTCAAACATCCACTGGGCAGGCTTTGTGAACAAGGTCTTTTTCAGCCCTTTAAGGCTGTCTGTTCCGCCTTTTTTAACAAGGTCGGCGCCCTGAAAAAGTCCGCAGCGGCGAATTGCCGCCGAGCCGAATTCCTCGGGCGAGAGTCCACGCTTCTGAGCCTCATCGGTTAAAAGATAAAGCCATTGTGCTCTCTGTTCAAGCTGACCTCTGACCGCCTGAATAAGCGAAAAGGTTATTTTCGGCTCATTTTTGATTTTTGACATAATTTCAACTCCGATTTCTCTGTGACGGATCGGTTTTCCCAAACCGTCGCTTTTTGTCGAAACCCATTATACGCTCAATATCTTCATGGGTCAAGCCTTTTTGCCATATTGTTCACGAGCACGGTGCTTTCGGGATTGAACGGCGCAGAATGTGTATGATACAAGATTTTTAAAAATTATTCAATGTTTCCGAAAAAATATTTTATTCAAAAATATTGCAGAAATTTGAATAAATATGATAGAATAGGGTATCTTTTAAAGAATTTTGAGCCCTGTGTTCAGATTATTTCATTCCGAGGGGTAATATGGGTATTGAAATCAATGACTTGACAAACCTTGTTGAGGCTGTTCAAAACGGCGAAGACGGAGCTTTTGAAAAGCTTTATCACAAATCGTTCAGGCATGCTTATTCAACCGCTTCTCTTTTGCTGAAAAACGAGCAGGATATTGAAGATGTTCTTCAAAACAGCTATATGTATGTCTCGCTTTATATCAAAAACCTGAAAAAGCCCGAAAGCTTCAACAATTGGCTCGGCGTTATCGTTAAGCATGAATGCCAAAAGCACATTGCAAAGCAAAAACGGGTCAGTGATATTTTCTTTTCCGTCAAAAAGAATAAAGAATTTGACATGGAGGAAGAAACTCTTCTGCCGTCAGACTATTTTGAGAAAAAAGAGAGCTTGGACGCCGTTCAGAAAATAATTGATGATTTGCCCGATGATAAACGGGCATGTATTATTCTGTTTTATTATGAGCAGAACTCCTTGGCAGAAATTGCGGAGATTCTCGGCGTGCCCAAGGGTACGGTAATGAGCAGGCTCTATTATGCCCGAAAAAAGCTTGAAAAAGAATTTAAAAAGCTTCAGAAAAAAGACGAAGCTCTTTACGGAATTTCGGTTGTTCCGTTCATCGTTTCCTTTATCGCTTTCAAAGCAAAAACTTTGGCTGTTCCGGCATCCGCAGAAAGCGCCGTTATTGCTGCGGTAACTTCCTCGGGCAGTACGGCGACTGCCACGGCGGTAAGTGCGGCGGCAACGGGCACATCTGCGGCAGGTGCAACGGGAGCGGGAACAGCGTCAACGGGTACTGCTGCGGCGGGAACATCTACTGTCACCTCGGCGGCAGGAACAGCCGGGGCGGCGGTTGCAACAAAGGTTGCGGCTGTTGCGGTTGCGGCGGCTGTTGCAACAGGCGGCGGAGTGGCAATGGCAAAACACATAAAAAGTGATAACCAATCCGTAACAACTCAGATTTCATCGGTCGCAACAACTGAAGACCATGCAACGGTTGCCAATGCCTTTTATGCGGCAGTCACTTTTGAAGAAACCATGCTCCCCGAGACCCAATCATCCGAATCGGCTTTTTCGTCAAAGCAGTCAACGGAAAAAGTGATTTCTTCCGATCCGGCGGTGTCCGCTTCAAGCACAACAAAGCCTGCGGCGGCAAAAAAGACAACCTCTGCACCTACAACGGTTCAAAAGACAACTTCAAAGCCGAGCACAACCTTGGCTCCGACAACCGCAAAGCCGACGACAACCACTAAGCCTGTCACAACCGTTAAGCAGACAACCGAAAAACCGACGGCGGCTCAAACAGAACCCACGGAGCAGACTTCTCCTGCGGCTGATAATTTCAAGATATCCAACGGCGTTCTAAACGAATACACAGGCAATGAGAGCAGCGTTCAGATACCGTCAACCGTAACCGCAATCGGAACCGGAGCTTTTTCCGGAAACACGAGCATAACATCGGTTACGATCCCGTCGGGCGTTACCCGAATCGGTCTGGAAGCATTCTCGGATTGCACAAATCTCAGAAGCGTTTCATTGCCGTCATCGCTACAAAGCATCGGCGTTGCCGCATTTTACGGTTGTTCCTCTCTGACAAGCGTTACTATACCCGAAGGCACTCAAACAATCTCCGATGAGGCGTTCAGCAACTGTTCAAGCCTTACGAGCGTAACGATTCCCGATTCGGTAACGAGCATCAGCGAAGATGCGCTTTACGGTAGTGACAATGTAACTATAAAATGCTCCGAAGGCTCTGCGGCGCACGATTATGCCGTTGCAAATTCAATAAAATATGAGTTGATATGAGGAAGATTTAATTATGAAAAAGATAGTTTCTATCGTTTGCATTCTTACTTTGGCAATTGCTCAAATTGGTTTTTTGGCAAAAATCTCACCTTTCCAAGCCGATGCGTCAATAGATTTTTCATGCGGCGAGAATCTGACTTGGTATATTGACACGAAGAACAAAATTCTGACCGTTTCCGGAACGGGGCCAATGTATCCGTATTACGATTTCGGCAATCCGCCGACATGGAAACCGTATAAGGATGACATCAACACGGTTATTATCGAAGAAGGCGTCACATCAATTGCAAAATACGCTTTCTACAATTATTCGGCATTAACAAGCGTTCAATTGCCGTCAACCCTTAACCGAATCGGCGTCAATGCTTTCGCTTCCTGCAAAAACATTGAATCAATTTCACTTGCCGATAACAGCGAGCTGACAATTATATCAAACTTTTCCGACTTTGAAGGAACAAAGTGGTATAAAACCCTGCCTGACGGGTTGATTTATCTCGGCAATGTATTGTTGAAATATAAAGGAACCGTTCCTCAGAATGAGAATGTTGAAATCAAAGCAGGCACCCGGGTGATTGCCGACAAGGCTTTTTACAATCAATCCAATCTGACCGATATAACATTTCCGGGAACGGTTGAATATGTCGGCAAATCCGCTTTTGAAGGCACGGGATGGCTTGATTCTCAGCCCGACGGTGAGATATATATTGACAATGCGCTTTTTCAATATAAAGGCTCCATGCCGATTGAAGAATATGAATATGTAATCAAAAACGGAACCGTTTCGGTTTCTCCGCAGGCTTTCAAAGGAAAGAAGATAACAAGCGTCAATTTTCCTTCAAGTGTTGAGTATATAGGCGAAAGCGCATTTTACTATTGCACAAATCTTGCCGAGACGGTGTTAACCTCTGACAGCAAGCTGAAATATATCGGTGAAATTGCGTTTTTGTCTTGCAGCAAATTAAAAGTCTTCGATTTGCCTCAAAGCCTTGAAGTTATTGAAAGCAACGCTTTCACCGGCTGTTACTCGATTAAAGTCATTGCCTTCCCCGCTTCCGTTGAATACATAGGCTTAACCGTTTTTCCATATGCAATGACAATCACCGTTGACGGCAACAATAAATACTATTGCTCCGACGGTTACGGGGTCGTATTCAATAAGGATAAAACCATTCTGTATTTTGCGCCGAAAATCATTGACGGATATGTTTATACCGTGCCCGACGGCGTGACCGAAGTTTATGACAGAGCGTTTTACGAATGCTCAATCAACGAAATTACTTTTTCGCCAAGCGTAAAATCCATAGGAGAGAGCGCATTTTACCACAGCTCGGTTAAAAAAGCCGTTATTCCGGCGGAAACAGCCGTTAAAACCGGCGCTTTTGACCAATGCAACAACCTGACTGTCTACTGTTATACCGACTCTCCGGCGCATAAATATGCTGTCGGAAAAAACATCCCGTTCGTTCTTTTGGACGAAACACTTGACACATCAAGTATCTGCGAAGCTATCGAACAGGCAAACGCAATCAACCGTGCATTATATACCGATGAATCTCTTGCATCGCTCGATGAGGCTGTTTCTGCGGTTGACCTTAATGCAGAAGGTCTCACCCAATCTCAGATTGACGAATGGGAAAATGCAATAACATCGGCAATTGCAAATCTGAAATACAAGCCCGCAGATTATTATGCGGTTGAAACGGCGATAATCCGTGCGAATAATATCAACCGATCATTTTATACCGCCGAAAGCCTTGCCCGTCTTGATTCGGCTCTTGCTTCTGTTGAAGAAAATCTTGATATAACAGATCAGGGAAAGGTTAATTCCGCCGCCCGTGCCGTAAACGAAGCAATTGACAGGCTTGAATATCTTCCGGCAGACTACAGTTCGGTTGAAGCGGCGGTTGATAAAAGCGAAAAGCTTGACCGCAGGCTTTATTCTCAATCCTCGCTCACTGCTCTTGACCAAAGCAAGGCGGCTGTGGAATACGGGCTTAATATCTCCGAGCAGGCAAAGGTCAACGGTTTTGCCGACTCAATCAATTCCGCAATTTCCGCTCTTGAATTTTCCGATGTCGTTCTCCGCAACGAGCCGAACGGCGTTATAGTCAGCGCAACGGCAAAAGAAGTTGACCCCGACACTGCATTAACCGTTGATTTGAAAGACCCTTCCGATTTGCAGGGCGGCAACATTGCAGTCGGCGGCACGGTTAAAAACATCACGCTATTTGATATTAATCTGCTTCTCAACGCTCAGAAGGTTCAGCCGAACGGCTTTGTAACCGTTAAAATCAGGCTTCCCGACGGCGTTGACCCGAAAAGATGCAAAGTCTATCATGTTATTGATGATCCCGTTGACCCGCTCGTTCGTTACACGACATCTCTTGAAGGCAATTTCATTGTTTTTGAAACCGACCATTTCAGCGAATTTGCCGTTATCGAGGTCGAAGCATTTGTTACCGATATCGAAATAACAAAGAAGCCCAACAAGACGATTTATTCTCTCGGAGAAACCGTCAACACGAGCGGCATGGAAATAACGGCACATTACAGCGACGGAACAAGCGGCGTTGTTAACAATTATGATGTTTCAAGCGTTGACACATCTTCAATCGGCACAAAGACCGTTACCGTTTATCACACCTTTAACGGAATCACAAAAAGCGCCTCTTTTGAAATAACGGTAAGCAATGAGAATTATTACGCAAATATCACTCTTGACGGAAAGGATATCAGCGAATATAACAAAAAAGTCACTTGGTACAAGGGCTATTCAAGCGAGTCGGTAAAGCTTGACTGCGAAGTCGGAGCTTCCGGAAATTACAAAACCGAGTGGAGCTCCGACAATTCAAAGGTGCTTGTCGATTCAAACGGAAAGGTCACGAATAAAGGCTTTTTCTCCCCGAGAAAAGCAACAATAACCGTTAAAATCATCGACAGCGCAGGCAATGTCCTGTCAACCGACAGCGTAACGGTCAGATTTTATAAATTTTCTTTCCAGCTTTCAAATATTCAATCCCATGTCATAACCACAATTTTCCGCATCAGCAAAGAGCTGTTTGCATGAAAACAGTTTTACTGCCTGTATCGGTAATTGACCGCTACAGGCAGTGTTTATGCTTCTGATAGAATAAGTATCAGAAACACAAAACCCGTTTTTTGACGAAACGATCAAGAAAAGCAAAAGCGACCTTTTCAGCCAAAGAGGTTCATTGCTTTTCAAAAAAATTCAAAAATCATTGAATGAAAAGAGAATTTGCCGTATCTATATTTATTGTGAAACAAATCAAAAATACCTTATATAGTTTAAAAATATTTTTCTCGGATATCAAGGAGGATTTAAAAATGAAAAGAATAATTGCATTATTAATCAGCCTGACCGTTCTGCTTTCTTTTTCCTCATGCGGTAAAAGCGAACCCGAGCCGAAGGAAGCGACAAGTCAGGCTGAAAAAACCGACTATGTTCAGTCATACATATCATCTGCCGAAACCGATGAACCCGTTTGGAAAGAGCTGTACGAAAATGCGATTCAGGATTTAATCGATGACGATTACTGCTTTAACGGCGTTTATATCGAAGATATTGACGGTGACGGAGTTCCCATGGTTGCGCTTTCATGCAATTATGCGGTTTTCAGGATTCCCAATATTATCCTGAATATTAAAGACGGCAAAATAGCCGTAATTGACGACATCTTCAACAGCGGCTCCGGGTGGTCGGTTATCGACGAAGTTCTTTTCTGCAAGGGAACGGATTATGTTGTTTCAAGATTCAGAGGTAACACTTACGGCACTTTCACTTCCAACCAACAGATTATTTTCGATATTTCCGAATCCGGAACCTATACAATTGTCAGAGAAGATGAAATCGAGCTTCCTTCTGAATACGAAAAAGAAATTGAAGAGCTTCACGGCTCGGACAGCAATTATAATTTCAGCAAATATCAACTCTATATTGAATCAAGAATGGATTCAATCCTTAAGGATGAGTTTGGCGAAAATGCAGAAATCATCAGCTTTGCCGATAAAATGACGGATTTAATCGAATACCGCAACGATCAACAGGATAACTTTGATGTGGTTACGAGAGCCACGGTTGATTACATAAACAGCTACCTCGGCACAAGCATTGAGAAAGCTTTACCCGAAGGCGGCAAAAATGAGCTTTTAACCGAGGAGGAAAGAGAAGATCTTATCAGTGCATACAAGAATATTCTTTCAAAGTGTGAAGACGGCAATCGGTACGGGCTTTATGACATCGACGGAAACGGTGTTGAAGAGCTGATTGTTGAAACCGGTATATACAAAAGAAATCTTGAATGGCACATCTACACTTATGACCTTGCTTACAAAGGTAACATAACTCACCATGCAGGCTCCTTTAATGCAACTCATTACGATTTATATTATAAAAACGAAGAAAACGCTCTTTATATGTATTGTCTTGTCAAAGAAAGTGAGGAACTGAAAAAAATAACCGTTGAAGACAATAAAGCGACAGAATCAACGGTTGTTCCCATTCACCCTTATGACAGAGAAAACCCGACAAATCCGGGAACAAGGCTTTATATGACGGACTATAACGATTATTCTCTGCTGAACACTATTTGATTGAAAGGTGATTACATGGAAAACTTTTTTATTCTTATTATAGGTCTTGCAATATGCTTCGGCGGAATATATCTCCGCAAGCCCATAGCATTCTTCATCGGCTTATTCTGGGGTGCATTAATTACCGGACTTATTATTTTTGATAATGTCGGCGTTTTCGGCTGGGAAGACGGTTATTGGGGAATTGTTGCGCTTGTTGCACTGATTACGGCGCTGGTGTCCGCCGTTTATGACAATATCTGCGTTCTGCTGAACTCTGCGATAATATCGTTTCTGTCTTTAATTTTGATAACAGAAATTTCGGGCTTTGCAGATTTAACTCCGGGATTGCTGATAGTGTTTGGAGTGCTGTCACTCGGTATCGGATATTTAGCAATGCTCATAAGCAACTACGCTTTCATAGTTATAACAGCGTTAACCGGTGCCTTCATCGCTTCTGTCGGCGGATTATGTCTCTTTGAAGGAATAACACTTGAGCGTCTGATTCTTTATTTTAATGACGAATACCTGAACAAACTGATTACCGGCTTTATAATACTGTCCTCTCTTGGCTTTGTTGTGCAGATGTTAAAATTCGCACTTAAAGGCTCTCCAATTAAAAAAGCTTCCGTTCCTTTTCCACCGACTCCCATGCCTGCCGTTTCCGTTCCCAAAACAATTCCGACCACCCCAAACCCGGAATACGGAACAGGCGGCAAAACACCCGAAACAGAAAAAGAGGCTGTCATTTCTCGGCAACATTCTGTCGAACCGTCAGTCTTTCACGACCAAATATGTGTTCAGAATGAATTCGGTGAATAAATCAGTAATCATCTGAAAGGGATATGGGCAAATGAAAATCAAAGAATTTAAGGGGAATCACATTCTCTCAACTGTTATTATTGCGTTTCTCTGCGTTTCAACCGTTTTTACCGTTATGTTTATATATGCAAAAAGGGAAACCCGAAAAGAACTTGAAAAGGCGGCAACAACGCAGGAAATACAAACAAACACATCCGAGCAACTTAATCCGAACATCAAAAGCGGAACTATAGGCGATAACATTTATTGGGAAAGCAATTTTGAAACATCAACCTTGACGCTCAGCGGTTCGGGTATAATAAGCGACACAATTGATTACTCGGAATTAAGCGAAGAAGAAAGAGACCGTCTTTCCAATCTCGTTATTGAGAACGGCATTTCGGGATTTGATAATAACAGCAAAAAAACAGACGATCTGTATAAAAATTTTAACTCCATTTCATATCCCGACAGCTTCACCGATGACATTATATCCGGTAAAGTTGAAACCCATGTCAGCAAAAACAATCCGAATTATTCAACCGATTCCTGCGGAGTTCTTTACAACAAAGATAAAAC